>NZ_CBDLAM010000049.1:22109-22485 GCF_965301125.1 Anaerosporobacter sp.
TCTTCTTCTTTAAGATTTACGAAGGTTTCATCTAGATTAAGTATTTTATTAATCTCGCCGTTTACATAACAGCCACATAATTTGGTAAATGTACAATCATCTTTTTTAAATCTTTTTTTGAGCTCTGATACGTCCTTTTTTGTCATGTTAAATACTATGCTCCTTTCAAAGTTTTCATATTACTTTGTATTATTAAGCTTACCAAATACTTATTATACTTTAAAATTCATTAAAGAACCAATAGTTTTTCTAAGAAAACACCGAAGTGCTAATTGTTGTTTGAAAAATTTAAAATGTAGCAACAAATATAAAATTAAAATAGTAAAAATATACCATATTTTATTATGTTAAAATCAGTAAAATTATTATATAATAT
>NZ_CBDLAM010000050.1:0-22111 GCF_965301125.1 Anaerosporobacter sp.
AAAAATATTTTAAAATAATGGCTTGACAAACCTTAGCAGGTTTATTATAGAACCTGAAGTTATTGTGGGTGCAAAAGGCCTTAGATAAAGTTAATGATGAAAAAACAAGATATTTATTCATCCGTTAACTTACTTGTACTTGTGTATCAATAAAGTAAATCTGCAAAACTCTTAATACCGTAAATTTGATTCTTAGTTTACGTACTATGACTAAGAAACAATAGCGAAACATCTTAGAAGTACTTAGGTGTGTAGCGTGTTTTGTGTCATAGTACGTAAGCTAAGAATCTATGAAAATGTATATAGAGTTTTGCATGTAATTTCAAAAATACACAAGTATATCTATTTAGCTAGATTATATTTCGGTATCCGTTTCTTCGGAGTCCTTGCTAATCATTAGAGTTTTAACAATGAAAGAATAGACTTCTTGACTTTTCCCTCTCCAATTGTTACAGATGGTAGAAGCTTCCTCTTCCGAAGGTACTGTTAGATTCAATTCAATTACTGAACTATCTTTCTCCTTAACTTGACATCGAACCACGTATTCATTCGGTTTACTTTGGAAGTAATCTGATAATGTCGAAACTTCCTCACGTAATGTATATTTATTTTCTTTTAAATAGTCAATGATATCCTTTTTTATAGCATCAGAAATCTGGTTATTGAAGTACTCAAGTGTTTCGCGTCCAGATTCAGTTACTTTGTATAATGTTGTATTACGAATTGTTTCACATAAAATTAAATCAGACTCGATTAATTCTGAAATCGCTTGTTGAATTGTAAAATAATTTGTATACTCTTTCTCTAAGATAAAGTTCGAAACCTGTGCATTAGAAAGAGGGAAATCAACTTTTTCAAGAATATATAAAATAATTAATTTATATAAAGTTAAAGCTTCTGATTGCATGCATTTACCTCCTTAGATTGGTTATGTGTATACTACCAGGTAGATAGTTTATATTGAATCTACCGCCTTACCTTGCCAAGAATCAAGTTCCTTCATGGTGCGTTGAATAGTATTTAACACAAGTTTCTTATTCTTGCTCCATAGAGGAGCTAGTAACAAATCTCCTGGCCCATCACCAGTAATACGATGGATTACAATATCTTGGTTCAGATGTTCTAAACATGAGACTAGAATTGTAACATATTCATCTAGAGTTAGGATGTGCATGGAGTCAAGATATGTCTCCAAATCCGTATTTTTTAAAACATGAAGTAGTTGCAATTTAACGCCTTGAATTCCGGAATTATTAACATAATCAATAGAATCTAAGATATCTTCTTTGGTTTCATAGGGAAGCCCAATTATAAGATGGACTATAACATCAATATTACAATTACGTAGATTCTTAACAGCGCTATCGTAACAGGATAGAGGGTATCCTCTACGGATACGATTTGCAGTGTCTTCATGGATAGTCTGTAAGCCAAGTTCTACCCAGACTGGTTTTATTTGATTTAACTCATTAAGTAAAGCTAGTACCTCAGCATTTATGCAATCTGGTCTTGTCGCAATAGAAAGAACAGCAATGTCAGGATCCATAAGAGCTTCGGTGAATATTTTTCTTAGGTAAGGGATAGGGGCATAAGTATTTGTGAAAGCTTGAAAATAGGCTATATACTGTGGTGTGTTAGGTATCTTCTTAACTTTATGAGCAATAAGAGCTTTTGATTCTTGTATTTGCTTCGTTATGGAGAGTTTTGCATCAGCTGCAAAGTCACCTGAACCACCAGCGCTACAAAATATACAACCTCTTGAATCTATTGTGCCATCCCTGTTAGGACATGTCATACCTCCATTTAATGATAATTTGTATAATCGATGTCCAAATTGATTCTTTAAGTAATAATCAAAGGAATAATACCGTTTGTCATTCCACATTCGTTTGGTATTCAAGTACGTCAAAACTCCTATCTAATAATATGAGATTTAACAGCATTGCTAACTACTTCAGCAACTCTTGGATCGAATGCTTCTGGCAAGATGTTATCCTCATTTAAATCTTTTTCGTCTACAAGGCTTGCAATTGCTTCAGCAGCAGCAAGTTTCATTTCTTCAGTAATCTGAATAGCACGTCCTTCTAGGGCACCTTTGAAGATACCAGGGAAGGCAACTACATTATTTACTTGATTAGGGAAATCAGAACGGCCTGTTCCAACTACTTTTGCACCAGCTTCTTTTGCAAGGTCAGGCATAATTTCCGGAACTGGATTAGCCATTGCAAATAGTATGGAATCTTTATTCATGCTGGCTACCATTTCTTTTGTAACGATGTTAGGAGCAGATACACCGACGAAGATATCAGCGCCCTTTAAAGCATCAGCTAAAGAACCTTGTTTATGTTCTAAGTTAGTTATGTCCATCATGTGTTCTTGCATCCAATTAAGATCTTTCGCACCTTTACATAGTATACCAACTTTATCGCACATTATTATATTTTTGAAACCATAAGTAAGAAGTAATTTGGTGATTGCGATTCCAGCAGAACCAGCTCCATTAACTACAACCCTACAAGTTTCTTTTTGCTTACCAGTAACTTTAAGTGCATTGATAATACCAGCTAGTACAACAATTGCAGTACCATGTTGATCATCATGGAATACAGGGATATCTAAGAGTTCTTTCAAGCGTTCCTCAATTTCAAAGCAACGAGGAGCACTGATATCTTCAAGATTAATACCGCCAAATGCAGGTGCAATGTTCACGACTGTCTTAATGATTTCTTCTGTATCTTGTGTATCCAAACAGATAGGGAATGCATTTACATTACCAAATTCTTTAAAAAGAACAGCCTTTCCTTCCATTACAGGCATGGCAGCATAAGGACCGATATTTCCTAAGCCAAGTACCGCACTACCATCAGAGATAACAGCAACCATATTAGATTTAATTGTATATTTATACGCTTTTTCTTTATCTTGTGCAATTACTTTACATGGTTCTGCAACTCCAGGAGTATAGGCATGTGCAAGATCTTCTCTTGATTTAACAGTACATTTTGAAACGGTTTCAATTTTACCATTCCATTCTTCGTGTAGAATAAGTGCTTTTTCGTTTGTCGTCATAACCGCAGCTCGTCCTTTCCATTCCCTTGTTATATTCTGTCATACTTAAGTATGGTTTCACCTGATACAAGCAAATATGTATAAAATTAATATTGCAAGTATATTAATCATAACACTAAAAAAACGGGAAATCAAGGACTAAGGATTCTGGTACGATTCTCCTAATAGGTGTTTAGTTAATTTGTAGGATATGGAAATGAATAAAAAGCTTTATTTTGTACAAAAATGGATGTATAATAGAAAAAAATCTTTAATTCTGACAATCTTGCATTTCCCGAAGAAAATTTAATGTAATAATTTAATTCTCAAGAATAATGCTAGGCTATCATTTTGACAATAGGAAGCAGGCTTATAACCTACTATTTTTGCCTCTCTTTGTGAAACTGATTTGTAATATTGAGAAAATGTTGTTACATTTTAAATAGAATAAAGCAAACCAAATAATATGTATCAATGGTTCTGTTGTTGTTATAGGCAGATAAATAAGTTGAGTAAAGGAGCATACATATGGAGAATAATTACGCTACAATGTCTTTGGCTGAATTAAAAGAGATAGCCAAACAAAATGGTATTAAGAATATATCAATATTAAGAAAAAAAGAATTAGTAAATATACTAACGGAACTGGACAAGAATAAACAACCAAAAGAAGAGAATATAGTAAAAGAAAATCGTGTAGTAAAGGAAGTCAAAGAGATTAAAGAGAATAATAATAAAGAAGTAAAAGTAAATAAAGAAGCAAATGAATATAAGGTAGCAAAAGATAATAGAGAAGTAAGAGAGTCTAGAGAATTTAAAGATAATAGAGAAATAAAAGATATAAGAGAAAATAAGGAAATTCAGAATACGGATTCTCAAGGAGTGAAACGACAAGTAGTTACTGGTAATGATATGGAGCAATTAGATAGTGGGGAGACAAAAGAGGGAATCTTAGAAGTTCTTCCAGATGGATATGGCTTTATACGTTGTGACAATTTCTTACCAGGTGAGAATGATGTGTATGTATCTCCTGCACAGATTAGAAGATTTAATCTTAAGACTGGGGATATTGTAGTTGGAAATACTCGTATTCGTAATCAGAATGAAAAATTCAGTGCATTATTATTTGTGAAATCTGTAAATGGAATGCATCCTGCAGAAGCACAGAAGCGTAAGAAGTTTGAAGACCTTACTCCTATTTTCCCAAATGAAAGAATTCATCTTGAAACACCTGGGGCAGGAATCGCAATGCGTATGGTAGATCTAGTATCTCCTATTGGTAAAGGACAAAGAGGTATGATTGTATCTCCACCAAAAGCAGGTAAGACTACCTTATTAAAACAAATCGCAAAATCCATTACAGTAAATCATCCTGACATGCAATTAATTATTCTTTTAATTGATGAAAGACCAGAGGAAGTTACTGATATTAAAGAATCTATTGAAGGCAAGAATGTGGAAGTTATCTATTCTACATTTGATGAGTTACCTGAAAATCATAAACGTGTATCAGAGATGGTCATTGAAAGAGCGAAGAGATTGGTAGAACATAAGAGAGATGTTGTTGTATTGTTAGATAGTATTACTAGACTTGCTAGAGCATACAACTTAACAGTACAAGCTAGTGGTCGTACCTTATCTGGAGGTCTTGACCCTGCTGCTCTTCATATGCCTAAGAAGTTCTTTGGAGCAGCTAGAAACATGAGAGAGGGCGGAAGTTTGACAATTCTAGCAACCGCACTTGTTGATACGGGTTCTCGTATGGATGACGTTGTATTCGAAGAATTCAAAGGAACAGGTAACATGGAACTTGTTCTTGATCGTAGTTTATCAGAGAAGAGAATCTTCCCTGCAATTGACTTAGCAAAATCAAGTACAAGACGTGATGATTTGTTATTGACTCCTCAAGAAACGGAAGCAAATTATCTGATGCATCGAGCACTTAGTGGTATGAAATCAGAAGAAGCGTTAGAAAAAATCATCGATTTATTCCTTAGGACAAAATCGAATTTTGAATTTATAGAGACAGTGAAAAAGACAAAGCTAGTATAAAAAATGTTTGCATATGTCAAATTTCTATGCTATAATGAGAAAGCTGTTTATAAAACTACGGCATATCCATTATGTGGACTATGTCTTATGTTAATACGATTGGCAAAATCCAATCCAACAAAGTTAACGATAAGAAGAGGTGAAAAAGATGAGAGAAGGAATCCATCCAAATTATTTCCAAGCTAAGGTAGTATGTAACTGTGGTAACGAATTTACTGTAGGTTCAACTAACGAAGATATTCACGTTGAAATCTGCTCTAAATGTCATTCATTCTACACTGGACAACAAAAAGCTGTTGCTGCTCATGGTGCAATTGATAAGTTCAACCGTAGATACGGTTTAAAAGAAGAAAACTAGATAGAGAAGTTAAAACTTTCTATTTAAAAAACAGGTTGAGGTTATATAATCTCAACCTATTTTTAAATAGTATTATAGATAGTACTACATTCGCATACAAGGTACCCATGGAATAGTGATGAGTCATGATAGGAGAAAAGGAAGGTACGAGAATGAAATCATCAGGAATTGGAGGACAGGCTGTATTAGAAGGCGTTATGATGAAAAATCAAGACGAATATGCAGTTGCTGTTAGAAAACCAAACAATGAAATCGTTATTGAGAAAAATAAGTATGTAAGTATTACAAAAAGATACAAGAGATGTGGGGTCCCAATCATCCGAGGAGTTGTTAATTTCATAGAGTCAATGATGGTTGGTACGAAAACATTAACATATTCTTCAACTTTCTTTGAAGATGAGGAAGAAGAGCAAAAGAAAACAGAGAAATCAAGCGATGGTTTAATGATGGCACTCACTGTATGTGTCTCAATTATTCTAGCAGTAGGTATCTTCATGTTATTACCATTCTTTATTGGTAATTTATTATCAGGTGTGATTGAATCAACAGTATGGCGTGCTGTAATTGAAGGGCTTATACGTATTACAATTTTCATTGCCTATGTAGCTTTAATCTCGCAGATGAAAGATATCAAGAGAGTATTTATGTATCATGGTGCTGAACATAAAACAATTAATTGTATTGAAAATGGTTTAGACTTAACTGTTGAAAATGTACGCTGGCAAACTAAAGAGCATAAACGTTGTGGAACTAGCTTTATGTTGATTGTTATGGTAATAAGTGTGATATTCTTTATATTTATACATGTAGAGTCCATTTGGTTACGTGTACTTTATAGAATTTTACTTGTGCCTGTAATTGCTGGGGTATCATATGAATTTATTCGTTTAGCTGGTAGAAGCGATTCTAAAATAGTAGACATATTAAGTAAACCAGGTTTATGGTTACAAGGTCTTACTACAAGAGAACCAGACGACGATATGATAGAAGTAGCAATCAAATCTGTTGAAGCAGTATTTGATTGGAAAGCATATCTGAAGGAAAATGCAGATCAATGGAAAGATAGACAAAAAGGAACTGTATTAGAAGAAAAAAAGGAAGAAGTAGAGGAATTAGCAGCTGCATCAGAAGAAATGCTTGAAGATACTTCGCTTGAATCAAGTAATATTTACGATGATGACGAAGAGGATGATGAAATTCTTCGTGCATTAGATCGTTTCTTTGATACTCCTAATGCAAAAGTTCTTGAACAAGATCAAGAGGATTAAAAGAGGTTTAGAATATGATTACCTTGGCAGTAGTATTGCAAGAAGCAGAGAATCTTCTCCTTAGCAAAGGTATAGAAGAGGCGAAATTAGACGCATGGTATCTAGCTATGGAGTGCTTCAAAATCAACCGTACAGATTATTATATGAATCCGAATCGAGAGATTGATGAAGAACAGTATACTAGATATAAAACAATGATTGAGGCGCGCGCAAAACGTATCCCATATCAATATCTGACAAATCAGCAAGAATTTATGGGTTTGCAATTTTATGTGAATGAAAATGTTTTGATACCAAGGCAGGATACTGAGGTACTTGTGGAGTTAGCCATGAAACATGCAGATAATGCGGATATATTAGATATGTGTACTGGTTCAGGGTGCATTATTCTTAGTCTGGGTAAGCTATGTAAACCAAGTAGTCTTACAGCAGTAGACATCTCAAGTAAGGCTTTAGAAGTTGCAAAACTAAATTCAAAAAAACTTGATGTACCTGTAACTTTTATTGAAAGTAATGTATTTGACAAGGTAACAGGAACATATGATATAATTGTCTCGAATCCGCCATATATTCCAACAAAGGTTATTGAGGAACTAATGCCAGAAGTAAAAGAGCATGAACCAATGTTAGCCTTAGATGGATTAGAAGATGGATTACATTTCTATCGGATCTTAGCTAAAGAAGCAGGTAAGTATCTGAAGAAGAATGGATATATCTTTCTGGAAATTGGGCATAATCAGGGGAAAGATGTGAAAGACTTACTCTTAAATGCAGGTTTTACAGAAGTTAATATAGTAAAAGATTTACCAGGACTTGACCGAGTTGTTGTTGGTAAGATGCTAGGGTAATATACCCGGTAAAATACCCGGTAAAATGAAGTGAAGTATGTATAGTGTTAATTTTGTATGGAGGAATACCAGATGTTTGATAAATTAGAAGAATTAGTAAGTCGTTTCCAAGAGATTATGGATGAGCTGAATGAACCTGGCGTTACCAATGATCAAGCTAGATTTCGTAAGTTAATGAAAGATCAAGCAGATCTTGCGCCAATCGTTGATAAGTTCAAAGAGTATAAGGAAACGAAGCAAGGAATTGAAGACAGTCTTCACATTCTTGATGAAGAAAGTGATGAAGAGATGCGTGAACTTGCAAAAGAAGAATTAGCAGAGTGTAAATCACGTGTTGAAGAAATAGAGAATGAATTAAAGATTTTACTTCTTCCTAAAGACCCTAACGATGATAAGAACGTTATCGTAGAAATTCGTGCAGGTGCAGGTGGAGATGAAGCAGCATTATTTGCAGCTGAAATCTATCGTATGTATGTACATTTTGCAGAAGGTAAACGTTGGAAGATCGAAACGATGGAATGTGAAGAAATCGGTATCGGTGGTATGAAGAGTGTAAGTTTCATGATTAGTGGACAGGGAGCTTATTCTGTAATGAAATATGAATCAGGTGTACACCGTGTACAACGTGTTCCTGAGACAGAATCAGGTGGACGTATTCATACTTCTACAATTACAGTAGCTGTAATGCCAGAGGCAGAAGAAGTAGATGTTCAAATTGATGAAAAAGATATCCGTATTGACGTAATGCGTGCATCAGGTAACGGTGGTCAGTGTGTCAATACAACTGACTCAGCAGTACGTTTGACTCACTTTCCTTCTGGAATCGTAGTTTATAGTCAGACTGAAAAATCACAGTTACAAAACAAAGATAAAGCGTTCGCATTATTACGTGCTAAGTTATATGACATCGAATGTCAAAAAGCACACGATGCAGAAGCGGAAGCAAGAAGAAGTCAGATCGGTACTGGAGATCGTTCAGAAAAGATTAGAACTTACAACTTCCCTCAAGGACGTGTAACAGATCACAGAATCAACCTTACTCTTTATAAATTAGATAAAATCATGAATGGTGATATTCAAGAAATTATCGATGCTTGCATCGCTGCGGATCAGGCGAAGAAGCTGGCTAATATGAACGAATAGCACGAACGCGGAATATAAGAAGGATTACATGGACTGCTTGCAGGACAATGTAGTCCTTCTTATATTCCATGTAAGTCAAACGAACACCGAGAAAATGTGGAGCATTTTCGAAGGTGAGCGTTCGTGCTATGAGTGTAATGAGAACTAGGTAATGAGAGTGGCAGAGTTTTAGCTGAGTTGCAAATTTTATAGTTGAGATAGAAAAATGGAATGTCCTATATTAGCTTTAGTGGCTGATGTAGGGCATTTTTTGTGTGGAGGTCTTAGTTGAGTTTGGTGGGGAGTGGGAGTAAAACTAGCGAAAAATGCTGTTGTGGAAATAGTTGGAACACTATATAATGAGTAATATAAATTGGATTAGTGGAGGTGTTAGTTAATGGAGATTTTTGATGTAATAGAAAGACGAAGAACAATTAGAGATTTTGAAAATGAAAAAATAAATGATGAAAGTATTAAAAAGATAATTGACGCTGGATTGAAGGCTCCGACAAATGACCATATGCGTGACTGGCATTTCATAGTTATTAAGGATAAGAGTATCGTTATGAAACTCCTCGATAGTATTCCCAATGGAATATCTGAAGAAGATATGAATGCATTAATTAAAGATTGGAATTTAAATGACACTGAACAGCAAAGTTGTTATAGAGATGCGGTTCCGAAGCAGCACAGAATGCTTGCTGATGCTTCAGTAGTTGTGATTCCACTACTTAAGCAGAAAACGGATATATTGCATCCAGAAAGTTTATCGCATTTAAATGGGTTGGCATCGATATGGTGTTGCATCGAAAATATGTTTTTGGCTGCGACCGCGCTTGATTATGGTTGTACACTTAGAATTCCACTTGGTAATGAAGCGGAGTGGTCGAAAGAAGTACTTGAGTATCCAGAAGACTATTTAATGCCATGTTTTATTGGTATTGGTCGCCCCAAAAAGGATGCAGTTACTATAAAGCAAAAGGATATAGATGTTAATGATAGAATTCATTGGAATGGGTGGTGATAACAGGACAATGTAAAATATATTATGGTTTCTCAGCTAAAACTCCTGTAACAAGACCGTCAGTAGCAATGTTGCTACTATTAAGGAGGCGATATATTAATGACTACTATTTTTATAGAATATAAAGATATGTTGTCAAAGTCTAATTGTACAAAAATGATTAATTTTTTAGTAGCTATAAGTAATAAAATAACATATTCAGTAATTTTGAATTATTATTATCTTACTACTGAAGAATATGCGAATGCTATTAATGACTTTTCTAATGAGACTAGCAAGGAAGATTTTGATAGAAGATTACGATTTTTAAAAGATGTTGAGTATCAAGATACATTACTTAAAATATATCATACACATGATGAAGTTTTAGCTTATTTTGAAAGATTGAAACATTATGATTTAGTTGAACTAGAAGAAATTAAAGAGGAGTTGCAGCTACAAGTAAATTTTTCTCAGAATAATAAAAAATTAAAAGAAGATAAGATATTAAGCAATATAAAGTTGCGAACTAAGATAGTAATACCAGAAGAAAATTACTTAGGAAGTAGATTTACCTATAAATCTCATTGTACCATTGGTGGTTTATATAAGGAATATTATTTTAAAATTGATAATAATATGACTGAATATTTGAATAAGAAGGGGAACTTAATAAAATTTAATACATTCAAAGACATAAATTATTTAGAAGACCCTGGGTTTTATAATAATGATAGGCTTATATGCTCGATATGTTCACATGAACATACCTTTTGTCTTATCTTACAGGATAGTGAATTAGATGATTTTAGATTGTTGAAAATTCCTTTTTCTTATTAAGATACTGTCTGGCGGATATATCCTCAGAGTGCAACAGACGGTTGTCCAAATTGAAGAAAACAAAAGCCTTTCCGTACTGGTCAAAGTACAGGGAAGGTTTTTGTTGTATATAGTTCCAGGATTAACCTTAATAAAAAGGACTATGAAGATATGGGATATAAATAAGTTACTTTACTTAGCTATTAGTTAATAGGGTATGTAGAGCTTGAAAAGAATGTAAAAATATAATAGCTTAAAATTTAATTGATAGTGTCTAGTGAGTTATGAAAAAGCTGATGGAATACATGGGAGATAACAATGTTACACTTAATTTCGGTATCATGACGTTGGGTATCCTAATATAATTGATTTCACATTTTTTAGATATAGTGCAACACATAAAACCATTATATTCATATATTGATAATGGAAAATACTTTATTTCCAAATATAATGAAAAGAGAGGAATATATGGGATACAATAATCAAAATGATCGTTCAAATGAGCAGAAACATGTTCATGAAATTCAAGGTAGTGTTCAAATAGCAGAACCTCAAGATCCTCATAATCATAGATTTGCTACTGTTTCTGGGGAAGCAATTCAACAAGGTATGAGTCACTTCCATAAAGTGAATTTCAGAACAGATTTTTATGAAGATCATTTTCATGAATTTAGTGGTAATACTTCATTAGCTATACCAGTTGGAGATAGGCATGTTCATTTTCTTGCGTCTGTAACAACTGTAAATGATCGTCATCAACATCGTTTCAGATTCGGTACTTTGATTGACGATCCAATCGGCGGAGAACAACATTAATCAGGTCACTGCAATGTGTCAGTATAAATATACTTGAGATTTTTGAGGTGTTTGATATAATGTAATTATAAATAAAATCACCACAGAGTGGTTGACCATGAATATTGAAAAGTAAGAAACCTTCCTAGACTCGGGCAAGTACAGGGAAGGTTTTTTACTACATTAATGACACATATAAAATGTACGGAGGTATAAACATCATGAAAATAACGCATATAGCTATGTATGTAAATAATTTAGAATACACAAAAAACTTTTTTACAAAATATTTTGGTGCAATTCCAAATGAGGGATATCACAATAAAAATACGGATTTTAGATCGTATTTTTTATCATTTGATGATGGGGCACAACTTGAAATTATGAACAAACCTAATATGAGTGACGAAGAAAAGTCGTTAACTCGTACTGGATTTGCCCATATAGCTTTCAGTGTTGGTAGTAAGGAAAAAGTAGATGAATTGACTGCGAAATTAGAACAGGATGGATATGAGGTAATAAGCGGGCCACGAACTACTGGAGATGGTTATTATGAAAGCTGTATCTTGGGACCTGAAAATAATCAAATTGAAATTACAATTTAAAATCTTTATTTACATTATGGAGATAGTTAGCAATTTTGGATAAGACTTTTCGCTCTGAATGCCTTATTATATATCTTATAGGAGGTTATGATATGGATTATACTTGTGTATTGAATATGAAAAGATATATCGAAAAGCATTTTACTGAAGATATTACTTTGGATTTTATTGCTAAAAAGTTTGGCTATTCTAAGTTTCATTTAAGTAGAATGTTTGCTGAAAGTACAGGTAAGACAATACATGCTTACATTATGGAGAGACGATTGTTTGAAGCAGAATGGTTGTTAAAGAATACAGATACGCCAATTATTGAAATCGCACAGATGATTGGTTATACATCGCAACAATCATTCACAAAAGCGTTCAGGCAACGATTTGAGTGTTCACCTGCTAGTTATAGGAATAACCATTATGTATTAACAACTACTCATGATGTAAGACATGTTCATTCGCAAGCACATAATCATAACACAATTATTATGAGAATGGAGCGGATGGCAGCATGAGTTTTATACCATATGTAATTCAACAGACAGGAAACAGCGAAAGAAGTTACGATATATATTCAAGACTTCTTAATGACAGAATAATATTCTTAGGTGAAGAAGTTACTGATGCAACTGCGACTTCGATAGTGGCACAACTATTATATCTTGAATCAATGGATTATAAGAAGGATATAAATCTCTATATTAATAGTCCTGGTGGGAGTATACCATCTGGTCTTGCAATCTATGATACGATGAATTATGTTAAGTGTGATGTGTCTACTATTTGTATTGGTATGGCAGCTAGCATGGGAGCTTTCTTGCTCGCAGGTGGAGCAAGAGGAAAGCGATTTGCTTTGCCTAATGCAGAAATTATGATTCACCAACCTTCTGGTGGAGTCAATGGACCTACGCAAGCTACGGATATTAATATAGTTGCTAAGCATATTCTGGATACGAAAGAACGAATTAATCGAATCTTGGCACAAAATACAGGAAAAGAGATAGAGCAAATTGAAAAAGATTCAGATCGAGATAATTATATGTCTGCAGTAGAAGCAAGAGATTATGGGTTGATAGACTCGATAATTGATTAAAGGTACTTAGAGATATATTGTAATAGTTGTTATATAAAGTTAAAAGTGGTATGTTGCGAGAAACATACTATATATGTAATTAGGAGAAATTCATAATGAATATAAAAGAAGTGTCACTAGAAGATATGAATTACCAGTTATTCAATCATTTTAAGCGTCATCAGGAAGTTACAAAATGCTATAGAAAGATAGCAGGTGAATGGATAATTAAAGATGTACCTTTTATTGATGAGTGGTCGGAAGAAGATTATCAATTTTTAGTTACTTGTTTAAGAAATACCATAGTAACAGGTGGTGTTGTTTATGGTGCTTTCGAAGATAACCAATTGAAAGGTTTTGCGTCTGTTGAGCCAACCTTATTCGGAACAAATAAGGAATATCTTGATTTGTCCAGTATTCATGTATCAGAAGATATGCGTGGAAATGGAATAGGACGTACCTTATTTCAAACGGCAGCAGATTGGGCAAAAAATCATGGTGCTAAGAAGTTATATATATCAGCTCATTCGGCAGTTGAAACACAAGCATTTTATAAGGAGATGGGATGTGTGGAGGCAGCAGAATATAATGCTGATCATGTGGAAAAAGAGCCATTTGATTGTCAATTGGAGTATATACTTTAGACATATGGTTACCAACCTCTGGATATGAGTATGCCAATGCCCCATACATTGAAGTATGCCTTAATCCAGATAGAAAATAGAAGATATTGTTGTAGGAACAAGTATTCCATATAATTATGAGAAATCTAGATTTTAAAGATACAGATTTAGAGGAGCATATAAGGGATATTAAGAGGGACTAAGTCTTTTAAAGACATAGGCCCTTTTTCTCATTAAAATTATCAATAGAAGGATAACTATTAATGAAGTGAGATAAGAATTATGTTATACTTAAGGTCAAATTATAAATAGATTGTGAGGTACACGAAATGAGAAAAGTCATTTTATATATAGCAATGAGTTTAGACGGTTTTATTGCCGATGAATTCGGAGGTGTGGATTGGTTGGTTGGCCAAGAAGATACGAGTGAAGAGCAAGGAAGTTATGCTAGGTTCATAAAGACGGTTGATACAGTTATCATGGGATACACAACCTATCATCAAGTAACAACGGAACTAGCACCAGGAAATTGGCCTTACAAAGGGTTAAGAACCTATGTATTAACACATAAGTATAAAAAAACTGAAGAAGATATTATATTTACAGATAAGAATATACAAGAATTAGTAACGAAAATCAGAATGGAGCCAGGTAAAAATATTTGGATTTGTGGCGGAGCAAATTTAGTAAATCAGTTTATGAAAGAAGATTTAATCGATAGATATCATATTACAGTAATACCAACTATATTAGGAAAGGGAATTCCTTTGTTTCACGACAATAACAGTAGTATTAGACTAAAGCTAATATCAAGTGAAAGTTATAATGGAATGATTGATTTAATTTATGAAAGAAGAGAATAAAGTAACTGTGAATAAGAAAAGAAAAAGGAAGATTTCAAAACCCATGAAAATATTGATTATTATAATAACTTTGATATTTTGCATAGTAGCGTTGTGGCAAGGTCTAACAGTAAAGAGATATAGAATAACTAGTAATAAACTAAAGTCGTCAGTTAGAATTATGGCATTAACGGATTTACATAGCACGATATATGGTAAAAAACAAAAAAAATTAATCAATAAAATACGAGAGTATGACCCAGATGTAATTGTTCTTGTTGGAGATATAGCAGTTGATGATAAACCACATGAAGGTACTGAATTACTGTTGTCGGTTATTGCTAAGGAATATCCTTGCTATTATGTAACAGGGAATCATGAGTTTAAGTCAGGTGAAGTCATGTATATTAAAGATATGATTAGGGGATATGGAGTAACAATTCTTGAAGGAAGCTCTGATTTTATAGATGTGAATGGACAAAAAATTCAACTCTTTGGGGTGGACGATCCAAATAGATTTGATGGTTCAGTATATTTTGAAGATGAAATAACAGATGAGTGGCGTGAGCAACTTAATCGTTGTAAAGAAGAACTCACAGAAGGAGTCTATTCGATTCTGTTGTCCCATAGACCAGAATTAACAGAAATATATAAGGATTCTGGATTTGATTTAGTCATTGCAGGTCATGCACATGGAGGTCAGGTAAGAATACCGGGGATCGTCAATGGTTTGTTCGCGCCGAATCAAGGATTATTTCCTAAATATGCAGGCGGCCTCTATGAGATTGGAGCTACCACTATGATTGTTAGTCGTGGATTATGTAGAAATATAATACCTCGTGTATTTAACCCACCAGAGATTGTTGTAATAGATTTAGTACCGTTGAAGTAGCCAAATAATTTTAGTTGACATTAGGTAAAATATTACATATTATAAGTGCAGAACATATGTTTGTTTAATTGATATAGAATGTATTAAAGAGGGAGATTAATAGTAAGGAGAAACTATATGAATGAGGGGGAGAGAGTAAATGTTTCTTGATATTGAGGATACGAAGCTGCATTATGAAATAGAGGGGGATGGAGTACCGATTTTTATTATTCATGGAAATCATGTTGACTATCGTTTGATGTATGGTTGTCTTGAGCCTTGTTTTACAGACGTAATGAAATATAAAAGGATATACATTGATATACCAGGTTTAGGGAAATCCATCCCAGGGGTAATATTAAATCATGGACTGATTTGCGTGCCGTTCTTACGAAAGGGATCGAACAATTAATAGGAACAGAGAAATTTATAATGATTGGAGAGTCTTTTGGAGCTCATTTGCTTCGTTCAATACTTGAGGAGAGATTGGAACAAGTAATTGGAGTTATGTTTCTATGCCCTTGGATACCGGATATAGAACAGAAATTACCTCATAGGGAAGTTATTATTCGTGATGAGAAATTCTTGTCTACAATAAATAAGGATGAATTTGAAGGGTTTGACTATATGGCAGTGACAGAGACAGAAGATGCTTATATAAGATTTACACGTGACATATTGCCAGGTATTAAACTTGGGGACGGACAATATATGGATACATTAGAGAGCGATATTATTATTGATAGGAACGTGATATATGAAAAACCTGCTCTATTTCTAATGGGAAAGCAAGATCATGTGGCAGGCTATGAAGCAGCATTTAAGCTTATGGAACAATACCCAAGAGCAACTTATACTGTATTAGATAGTTGTGGACATAATGCGCAAATTGAAAGAGTAAATCTATTTGAAGTATTAGTAAGTGATTGGTTGGAACGAGTGAATTATGATTAATAATTGGAAGCAGGCTACTATTTTTTAATATCGAAAGGAATATTTACAGTTAATATAGAATGGGGAGTGGCTTAACAATGAAATATTTCGGTGAGGGATTAAGTGAAAAACATAAAGAGCTTAGCAGTATCATTAGAAAGCGCGATAAGATAGAAGAAGCTAAGAAGTTATTTTTAGAAATCCATGCTAAAGTACATAGTACAGAGATATCTCATGACATTTCAAATGAAGTAGATTATTTACTAGAGGACTTGGAAGTGAATGAATATGCAATTATGCCTACAAGTAAAGATGAAACCATAGCGTGGGTATTATGGCATGTGGCAAGAATCGAAGATTTAACTATGAATATTCTTGTGGATGATGGGCAGCAGGTTTTTAATGATGAATGGAAAGAACGAATGAATACCCCGATTATCGATACAGGTAATGCTTTGTCCGATGATGAAATCATGGATTTAAGCAAGAGATTCAATATAAAGGAATTACTGCATTATAGAAATAAAGTAGGAGCTAGGACAAGAGAGATTGTATCAAGGCTATCAGCTGAAGCTATGAAACGGAAAGTAACACAGCAAGGAGCAGAAAGAATCTTTATTGAAGGTGGTGTTACTTCTGATAAGGAGTCATATTGGTTGTTAGACTTTTGGAGTAAGAAAGATGTGGCAGGCTTATTGTTGATGCCACCAACAAGGCATGTTATGCTTCATTTGAATGATTGCTTTAAGTGGAAGGAGTATATTCGTAAAAAGAGTAATTATTTTTGGTGTTAACTGGCTACGTGTAAAGATATGTATTTGGAAGAATATCTAAAATAAAATAGTTTACAGAGGGAGAGTATTTTATGAAGTTAGAAGAATTTTTGGTACAGGCGAAGGAAAATACGTATGCAAGTGGAAATAATTATACAGATGCATCCCGTATGAAATCAAAAGATCTTTTATATACAGCAGATGACTATACGTATTTAGATTCTTATTTTGGGGATAGTACCTTTTCAGGAGAAGAAGTTGTGTATCAGAATGAGGCTCCAATCTGGAGTATGAATTATATAGGAAGAGTACTAGATGAAAAATTCAAACCAGAAGTTTTGAAACAGGCATTACAACATGTGGAAGAGAGTATGCCTTATCGTGGACCTAGAATTTTTGTGATGGATGAATATACATATATCTGTGATTACAATGGGGATATAAATTGGTTTTCAGGAGAAGAGAAGATAGTATATAATCAAAATGTCGTATATGAATTAAGATTTCATGGTGGAAAAGTAGTATAGAATAAAGGAGGAGGATTATGAACATAGAATTCATACAGGTAATTGAGAAATATAATGATGAAATTAAAACAATGTTTTCTGAAATAAGTGAAATTATTAAAGAAAGTGTTTCTGTTGAGGTTCAGGAAATATTATGGGCGAAATTACCTAGTTTTTATGTTGGTAATAATTTCGTCAGACTAATTCCTTTTAAAGATCATTTGAATATAGAGGCAGAAGAAATACAAACATATACATCAGAATTATCTAGCTATAAAATTACACCAAAAGGTATGTTACAGATTTACATAGGGCAGGATATACCAAAGGATATACTTTTAAAAGCCTTTAGAGGAACTATGATTAAATAAAAATCAGTATAACAACTGGATTAATAAGGTAGAATTTTACTGCCTTAATCATAAGGAGTTTAATATGGAGTTTGAGAATTTTAAATTAGAGATATTCATACCAGAAACACACCTACAAGTGTTACAGAAAGCATTAATGGAAGTGGATGCTGGTCATATTGGAAATTATGATTGTTGTCTATCCTACAGTAAAGTAACTGGTTGTTGGCGTCCTTTAGATGGAACAACACCATATATAGGATCGGAAGGGGAAATAAGTTCAGAGCCAGAATTGAAAGTAGAAGTCTGTTGTAAAGCAGCACGATTACAAGAAACAAAAGCTGCAATTAAGAAGGTTCATCCCTACGAAGAACCAGTAATTAATGTAATTCCTCTATTTGAAACGGGTTTATAGCAAAATCTAATGATTGAATTCTTGCATTATCTTAGTAAAGGAGTTATAATAATTGTTAAAAATGCAGACTATTAGTATAAATAATTCTATTGATAGTTTGCTTTTTTATGTAAAGAATAAATACATAAAATAAGTATTGAGTTTAACCACTTGTTTGTTGGAGGAAATCATGAAGGAAAAATTAAAGAAGATTAAGTTCTCAACGACCCAAATGATTGTATTTGGTTTTTTGGCAGCAATAATAATTGGAACTGCTCTTTTAATGTTGCCAATTGCTACAAAGCCGGGAGAGACGACAACATTAATTGATGCCATGTTCACAGCAACAACATCAATATGTGTTACGGGGTTAGTAACAGTTAGCACGCTCTCTCATTGGACAACTTTTGGACATGTGGTAATACTTATGTTGATTCAATTCGGTGGGCTTGGAGTTGTAACATTTACAACAACAATCTTGTTAATGATGAGAAAGCGTATTACATTAAAAGAAAGGCTACTAATACAGGAAGCTTATAACCTTGATACGTTAAGAGGACTAGTTCGTCTTACTATTAAAATTATGAAAGGGACTTTTATAGTAGAAGGTATTGGAGCTGTATTGTATAGTATTGCATTCATTCCTAGATATGGATTTTTCTCGGGGATTGGAAGAGCAATATTTAATTCTGTATCAGCATTCTGTAATGCTGGTATGGATATACTAGGAGATTATAGTTTGGCAGAATATGTAACGAATCCATTAGTTAACTTTACAACAATGGCGCTAATTATCCTAGGTGGTATCGGATACCCAGTTTGGTGGGATGTGTTAGATAAAATAAAGAAGTCAGTAAAAGAGAAATTCAGCTTCAAATCTTTTGCGCGTAGCCTTAGACTACATACAAAGATTGCAATAGGAACGACACTTATTTTAATTACTTTTGGTACTTTTATATTCTTCATTATGGAATATAATAATCCAGGGACTATGGGAAATCTAAGTTTTGGACAGAAAATTATGGCATCTATGTTCCAATCAGTTACTACAAGAACTGCTGGTTTCTTTACAGTTCCTCAAGAGAATTTGTCAAGTGACTCTGGGTTTATATCAATAATCTTGATGTTCATTGGTGGTTCGCCATCTGGTACAGCTGGTGGTGTTAAGACAGTAACAATAGCAATGTTATTCTTGGCTGCTTTTTCTATTATTACAGGAAAACATGATGTAGAAATTCATAGAAGAAGAATTTCAGATTTCTACATTAGAAAAGCAATTGCAGTTATTCTTGTAAGTTCAAGTGTATTATTTGTTTCTACTGTATTGCTTTCAGTTGTTGAGGGTGGAAACTTCCTTGATGTTATGTTTGAAACTACATCTGCATTAGCAACAGTAGGTTTGTCAAGAGGATTCACTCCATCACTTAGTGTGTTAGGGAAGTTTATAATTATAGTAACAATGTATCTTGGACGTATTGGTCCAATGTCAATGGCTTTAGCATTCAATATAAAAGCGGTTAAGAAAAATGGAAGACATTTACCAGAAGAAAATATATCAGTAGGGTAATTAGTACAGATAAATGTATCAGAAAGGCTAGGTGAGTAGAATGGCAAATAAAGAATTTGTTGTTTTTGGACTTGGTAGATTTGGAAAAAGTGTTGCAACTACACTAGCGGATAGTGGTTGTGAAGTTTTAGTAGTAGATGATAATGAAGATAAGATTCAAGAGATGGCTGACATTGTAACATACGCAGTGAAAGCGAATGTTACAGATGTTGATACGATGGAAACTCTAGGAATTAGTAATTTTGATGGTGCAATTGTAGCAATTGGTGAAGATCTTGAAGCAAGTGTTATGGTTACTATTTTAGCAAAAGAACTTGGAGTCCCTTATGTATTAGCAAAGGCGCAAAATGATTTACATGCTAAGATACTTAAGAAGGTTGGAGCAGATAAGGTTGTGTTCCCTGAGAAGGAAACAGGAATTCGTATTGCTAATAATTTATTATTAGGTAATTTCTTTGATGCGGTAGAACTATCTTCAACTTTCAGTATGATGGAGGTTGAAGCATTAGCAGAGTGGGATGGACATAGCTTAAGAGAATTAAATTTACGTGCTAAGTACAGCGTTAATGTAATTGGTATTAAGAAAAACGGAGTATTAGACATTAATCCAGATGCAGATAGTGCAGTTTCTAGGAATGATGTTCTTGTAATGATTGGTAAGAATGAAACATTGAATAAACTTGCAAGTATGCAAGGAAAATAATAAGGAGACCATATGATTACAAGTTCAAGCAATAATCAGATTAAGAATCTAATCGCACTTCAAAAGAAGGCAAAGACAAGAAACACTCAGATGGAATTTGTTATTGAAGGTATTAAGATGTTTGAAGAAACGGATTCTAATAATCTGGTAAAGGCATATGTTACAGAAGGTTTTTATCAAGAAAGACTACAAGAGAATCCTTCTTATTTTGATTCGTTTGATTATGAAATTGTAGCAGACAAGGTACTTTGTGATGCAGCAGATACCACAACACCCCAAGGTGTTCTTGCAATTGTGAAGCAACCATCGTATAGTTATCAGGAATTAATTACACATAAAGAAGCTAACTTATTATTACTTGAAAATGTTCGTGATCCAGGCAACATGGGTACAATAATACGTACAGCTGAAGGTGCTGGTATTACAGGAATCATTATTAGTAAGGAGTCTGTGGATATTTTCAATCCTAAAGTAGTTCGTTCAACAATGGGAGCGTTATATCGAATGCCATTTGTATATGTTGAAAATTTTGTAGAGGCATTAGAAGAGATGAAACAACAAGGTATTACAATCTATGCTTCTCACCTTGCAGCTAAGAATTATTATGATGAAGAAGAGTATTTAAGTAAAACAGGAATTATCATTGGCAATGAGGCAAATGGAATTTCTGAAGACGCAAGTTTAGCGGCAAACCGTTTAATAAAGATTCCTATGGAAGGGAAAGTAGAATCTTTGAATGCTGGTGTTGCAGCTTCGATACTTATGTACGAAGTGTATCGTCAAAAACGAAATCGCAATAAGTAAGTGTAAGATAATATTAGAATTTGATTAGAACCTAAATAAAGCTATATTAAAAATGTGCAAAACAGTTTGTTTTGCACATTTTTATAACAAAGGATATATTGTAATTCGAGAGAGTATGAAGTACAATAATTATAAGTTACAATATAATACATGTGGAGGAGAGCAGATTATACCACATGAAGAATATAGAAAGGGGGAGTGAATATATGGAATCTTTTTACTGGCTAATTGCAGTAGCGGTATTGTTAATTATTGAAATCACCACACTAGGGTTAACAACTATTTGGTTCGCAGGAGGAGCATTCATTGCATTCTTTGCATCCTTATTAGGTGCAGATTATTTAATACAATTTATACTCTTTGTTGTAGTTTCAGTGATTCTATTATGCTTTACAAGACCGATTGCTTTACGTTATTTTAATAATCGTAGAGCAAAAACCAATTATGAGAGTATTATAGGACAGACAGCAAAGGTTACATTAACGATTGATAATTTCAATCAATCTGGTTCCGCGATAGTGAATGGCCAGGAGTGGACGGCAAGAGCTGAAAGAGATGATGATATTATTGGACCAGGCACGCAAGTTAAAATTGTTGCAATTAAGGGAGTGAAACTGATTGTAACAAGATAACTATATTTATGAGAGTTTAAATTATTAATTAAATGGAGTGATTAAATTATTGTTATTTGTCAAGTAATAGAAATAGCATTAGTGAATATTATTTTAATAATTATTGCATCATGTCTCTAAATCTTACAA
>NZ_CBDLAM010000051.1:0-22102 GCF_965301125.1 Anaerosporobacter sp.
CATAGTACGACCTAAGACACCCAGCGGAGATTGGAGATGATAATATGGTTATGTATAACGGAGTACTTTATCAGAAACTTACAAAGAAAGAATTTAGACAAGCTGTGTTACGATTGCGAGGTGAATAAGTATTGACCGAAAAAGAAGTAATTCAATATAATGCCATAGTTGCAAGGGTGGAACGTAACGGTAGTAAGATATTAGAGTTACAGTTTAAAGAGATACCAGTTGTATCTGGTAAGGTAAAAGGTTCTTCGCCTCACTTTCCATACATAGAAACTCACATACAAGTACAGATGAATGAGCCGAAAGAAGAGGATAAGCTTAATAAGAGGATAGCTGTATTGCAAAAGCTTGTTGATGAAGATAGTAGAAAGATAGAGGAGATAGATAAGTTATATGCAGATATTACTGACAATGAGCTTAAGACTATCTTTGATATGCGAGTATATGAGGGAAAGACTTGGTACGACATTGCAGCTGAACTAGGAGAAGATAAAACAAGGACAACGTATTCAAGAAAGTTAAAAAAATACCTTGAAAATGCACACAATGCACGCATTGCACAAATAAGTGGTATATAATTTAAACTAGGATTAATGTAATGATTCTTCATTTGACATTTTCCCTCCGACCATTACTAGCGTGTAAAGAGTGGGTGCAATTCCCACTCGATGGTTTAAAGAGTAATCTTCAAAGCTTATGAACTCTTTTCAAAAACTCTATAAGCGAAGGTCTTAAGGTGATGACTTCTCAAACCTCAAAGAACAATTACTAAGTTCACGAAAATATACTTTAAATCGTAGCTGGTAAGTATACCAGGATTACAATACTCCTCGTCTTATAAATAGCATGTACGCAACCGCCTTGTGTATGTGCTATTTTTGTTGACACATGCTATAATATACTATAAAATGGTATAAAATGGCAACATAAAATCATGAGGAGGTATTTTAAATGGCATTATTTAAAAATGATAACAAAAATGGAAACAGCAATGGCTCTGGAAATAATGGGAATCAATCGCAATACGAAATTAATAGTGGGTCAGAAGAAAGAGGAATATATGAAAATTATCAACCAAGAGTGACTAGTTTGGGAAGCCCTCAAAGTGAAGATATCGATGAAGATGATGAATAATAAATGAGTGTAGAAGATGTTCTTAAATTAATAGATTCAATACCACATTATGTGATATATTTTTATCCAGGATACCTAGTGCAGTATTTATATTTTTTCTTTAGAGGATATACAGTAAAGGAATCAAAAGGGGTAATAGTTAAATCAGTCTGTATTAGTTATTTATTAACGCTAGTTTCAGAAAAAGCATGTGATATTATGTACGTCCATGGTAATTACGGACTACATATAATTACCATCATTATAGCCACGTTGGTAGCATATATATCTTATTCAGTTGTTGAATCAGACTTATTTACTTCCATATTAAAACATTTTAATATAATGACTACTAATAGTTTAGATGAAATTAATACTCTTATTAAGGGAGAACGGTACCCATATGTAAGAGTATATATAAAAAGTGATCCGATATTATACGAAGGATATTTATCTGAATTTGATATTGAAGGATTAAACTGTAACAAATTTATTATTTTAGCACAATATAGTGAGTATTTAATTAGCAATGATTGCAAAGAAGTAATAATTGAACAGAAGAATTTTTATAGTAAACAAGAAGAAAAAGTACTTATTTACGTTGATGATATTAAAAGAATTGAAAAGTGTTTAAGAAAAAGAATAGTTGAATCAAGGAAAAGAGTTAAAGAGCACTCCTAACGGAGTATTATTTCAACCCAAATACTATAGCAATATTATGTAAATGTATGGAGGTGCGAACAATGGAATATAAAATTGGCATGGTATTGGAACATAACGGGAAAAGATGTAGTGTAGAAAATGTTGAGACAGCAAATGGTTACACCAGATTATCTTTGTTTTACTTCGCTAGTATGGTAGATTACAGTGAAGGTTTTAGCAAGAGAGTTCTTGAAGGCGGACAATACGTAGAAGCCATAGTTACAGATACAAATAAAGATGAGTATAAAATTATCCGTACAAATGTAGAAGAATAGAAATATATTATGAGGCACTCTTTACAGGGTGCTTTTCTCATCCCCAAAACAACACGAAAGGAAGTGAGCCTGATGGCAAGAGCACCAGATCCAAGAGTCGAACAGGCTCATGATCTGTACACTAAAGGTTTGAAATTAGTTGAGATTGCAAGTCAACTAAATCTGCCACCTGGAACAGTTAGACGATGGAAGTCAACTTATAAATGGGATAGCGAACGTTCGGATAAGAATAGCGAGCGTTCGGTTAAGAAAAAAGGTGGACAGCCAAACAATAGGAACGCTGTTGGTAATGATGGTGGGGCACCAAAACAGAATAAGAACGCTGAAACACATGGTTTCTTCTCGAAGTATCTTCCGGAAGAGACCTTTTCTATTATCCAGGAAATAGAGAAGAAAGATCCTCTTGATATCCTGTGGGAGAATATACAAATCGCTTATGCAGCTATAGTAAGAGCACAGAAGATTGCTTATGTAAATAATAAAGAGGACAATACGATCATCAAGTCCGGTTATAAAGATGGTAACGTAATCGGAGAGGACTATCTAGTACAGACTGCAATAGATAAGCAATCAAAGTTTATGCAGGCACAAGCAAGGGCACAATCGGAACTACGTTCATTGATTAAGCAGTACGATGAGATGCTACATTCTAATTGGGAGCTTGCAACGGAGGAACAGAAGGCGCGTATCGCAGTACTTAAAGCTAAGACACAGCTTGATGAAGGTGGAGAAAACGAAGACGATGGCTTTCTTGATGCACTTAAAAGAAAGGTTGATGATATATGGGGCGAATAAAACGTGCTGTATTTAAGTTCATGCCTTTTAGTAATAAACAACTTAAGGTACTTACTTGGTGGCTTCCTAATTCACCAATGCAAGATAAAGATGGTGTTATAGCAGATGGTGCAATACGTTCCGGCAAGACATTATCAATGTCACTATCATATGTGCTGTGGGCAATGACTTCGTTCAACGGTCAAAACTTTGGTATGTGTGGTAAAACGATAGGATCTTTTAGAAGAAACGTATTGTTTTGGCTTAAACTTATGTTAAAGTCAAGAGGTTATGGAGTAACAGATCATAGAGCTGATAATTTGGTTGTGGTAAGCAAGGGAGAAACAGCCAATTACTTTTATATATTTGGTGGTAAAGATGAACGGTCACAAGACTTGATACAAGGTATCACGCTTGCAGGCTGTTTTTTTGATGAAGTTGCATTAATGCCGGAGTCCTTTGTTAATCAAGCAACAGGACGTTGTTCTGTAGATGGATCTAAGTTCTGGTTTAACTGTAACCCAGATGGTCCATATCATTGGTTTAAGATTAATTGGATAGACAAGATAGTAGATAAGAATTTACTTTATCTACATTTTACTATGGACGATAATCTTAGCTTATCAGAACGAATTAAGGTACGTTACCGCTCTATGTATAGTGGTGTATTCTATAAACGCTATATATTAGGCTTGTGGGTTGTTGCAGAGGGCATCATCTACGATATGTTTGATGCAGCTAAGCACACAGTTAATAAGTTAATAGATCTAATGACAACAAAGTATTATGTCAGTTGCGATTATGGTACCCAGAATGCAACAGTATTTCTTTTATGGTGCAAGAACACACATGGACAATGGGTATGCATTAAGGAATATTACTATAGTGGTAGAGATGAAGAAAGTCAAAAGACAGATTCACAGTATGCTGATGATCTAGCAGAATGGCTAGATGGTATTAAGCCGCAGAAGATAATCATTGACCCTTCGGCTGCTTCCTTCATTGCTGAATTGAAGAAGAGAGGTTATAGCATTAAGAAAGCCAAGAATGATGTACTTGATGGTATAAGGTATGTTGGTACATTACTTAACCAAGAGTTGATTTTATTCAGTCAAGATTGTGTGAACACAATTAAAGAGTTCAATTCTTATATATGGGATGCGAAAGCTACAGATCGTGGAGAGGATAAACCAATTAAGACACATGACCATGCAATGGACGCAGTAAGATATTTTTGTTATACGATAATAAGAAGTAATGGTGGTATTTCAATCCTAAAATAAAACGAGGTGATAGAAATGGAAATAGAAGTAATCAAGAAACTTATTAAAAACTACGAAACAGGACATGCATCGTTTATCAATAATGCAATGATTGCAGAGCGTTATTATCATAATAAAACTGATGTATTATTTCAGAAAAAGAAAGAAGATAATGAAGAAAATCCATTACGTAATGCAGACAACCGCATACCACGTAACTTCCACGGACTTATTGTTAATCAAAAAGCTTCTTATGCGTTCACTGCGCCACCAATATTTGATGTTGGTAATACGAGTGCAAATAATACGATTACTGAGTGTCTAGGTGATGAATATTCTAAGAACTGCATGGAGCTATGTATAAATGCTGCAAACAGTACAATAGGTTGGGTACACTACTGGGAATCAGATAATGGTTTTGAGTGGGCAGTAGTTGACAGTAAACAGATTATACCGGTATGGTCTAAAAGTCTTAAGAAGAAACTGAATGGAGTGTTTCGTGTATATGATGAGATTGACGAAATAACAGGAGACAATTACACCATATATGAGTATTGGACAGAAACAGAGTGTCAGGCATTCAGGCGCAAGACTTCAGATACGTTTGATGAAAACTTTTCAGTTTACAATATGTTCTATGATCCTGGTAACGATGAAATGATTAGTAGCTACACACACAGCTTTGAAAGAGTTCCTTTTATACCGTTCAATAATAATAATATAGGCACAAATGACCTAGACAACATCAAGCTACTTATCGATGTATATGATAAGGTCTACAGTGGCTTTATTAATGATTTGGACGATATACAGGAGCTTATTTTTGTGCTATCTGGTTATGGTGGAACTGAATTAAATGGGTTCTTGCAAGACCTTAAGAAATACAAGACGATTAAGGTAGATGGAGACGAAGGAAGTAATCCTGGAGTATCCACATTAAGTATTGAGATACCGATTGAGGCTAGAAAGACAGTCTTAGACGTTACCCGAAAGGCAATATTTGAACAAGGGCAAGGATTTGATCCGCAGCCTGAGTCATTCGGTAATCAGAGTGGCGAAGCACTTAAGTTTATGTATTCGCTGCTTGAGATGAAAGTAGGCTTGATGCAAACAGAATTTATGCTTGGATTTGCAGAACTTGTTAGAGCAATTTGCAAGTATAAAGGTCTAGAATGTAAGACAATCATTCAGACGTGGACACGTACATGTATCAAGAACGATACGGAACAGGCGCAGATCTGTAAAGACAGTGTTGGTATAGTAAGCAAACGTACAATTCTTAAGAATCACCCGCTTGTAGAAGATGCAGACGCTGAACTCAAGTATCTGGAAAAGGAAGAGGCAGAAAATCAAGCAAAAGCTGATATGTATGGAAATTCATTTAATGATGGAGGTGATGATGATGGCAAGGAAAAGAAAGAAGATACCAAGGTTTAGAATCGTTAGACCAGAGATTGAAGCAAGTTGTAAATATAAATTTATGACAGCTCCATGTTTTTGGTTTTTATATGTATTTCGTATCAAGAAACATCATTGCACAGTAAAAATATTAGGTAAAAAGCAGACAATGATTATCATTCCAAAGGTTAGCGTAGGTGATTGGAATGCAGAACAGTGACTACTGGAAAAGACGTTTTGAGCAACTAGAACAAACTACAAACGATATGAGTAGAGAATACTGTCAAGAGGTAGACAAGTCATTTAGGCGAGCAATTTCTACTGTAGAATCGGATATAGAAAAGTGGTATAACCGTCTTGCAGTAAACAATGAAGTGTCTCTTTTACGTGCTAAGCAGATGTTGAGTAATAAAGAATTGCAAGAGTTTAAGTGGACCGTGGAAGAGTACATTAAATACGGTGAGAAGAACTCTATCACTCAAGAGTGGCTGAAAGAGTTAGAGAACGCTTCGGCAAAGGCTCATATTGAACGATTAGAAGCAATTAAGATACAATTACAGAATCAAGTTGAAGTAGCTTATGGCAACCTTGAAGATGGATTAAGCACTACACTAGGTAAGATATATGAAAATACATATTACCATACTGGATATGAGATACAAAAAGGGCTTAATGTTGGAAGTAGCATGGCTGCTATTGACAATGACAAGATAGGAAAAGCAATCAAAAGGCCTTGGGCTACTGATAATAGCAATTTCTCAAGCCGTATTTGGAAGAATAAGCAGCAACTAATCAACAACCTTAATACAAACCTTACTCAGTCTATAATTCGAGGTGAGGATCCACAGCGAGCAATTAATCATATCTCTAAACTTATGAATACATCAAAAACAAATGTCGGGCGTCTTGTTATGACGGAATCAGCGTTTATTTCTTCTTCGGCTCAAAAAGATTGTTTTAATGAGTTAGATGTAGAACAATACGAGATTGTTTCAACCTTAGATACTAAGACTTCTGAAATATGCAGAGAATTAGACGGAGAAGTCTTTGACATGAAAGATTATCAACCAGGTGTTACAGCTCCACCGTTCCATTGCTGGTGTCGTACTACTACATGTCCTTATTTTGATGATGAATTTACTCAAGGTGAAGAAAGAGCTTATCGAGATGCAGATGGTAAGACGCAGTATGTTAAGGATATGAAATATAATGAGTGGTATAAGAAATATGTTGATAAGCCAGTAAAAAGTGATATAATTGAATCTATAGTAG
Organism: Anaerosporobacter sp.; assembly: GCF_965301125.1. NCBI lineage: Bacteria > Bacillati > Bacillota > Clostridia > Lachnospirales > Lachnospiraceae > Anaerosporobacter > Anaerosporobacter sp. The sequence goes on from NZ_CBDLAM010000051.1 coordinate 6,803, forward strand.
ATGATCCAATGAAGTTTAGCCAATATACGCCTAAAGACCTAAAAGAAAAATTAGAAGAAGCAGGATTTGATGTGAAGCCACTTAACCGTGGAAGCCTTAAAGGAATGAAATTTGAAGAAGGTGGTGGATACAAAGTCAATTTTGGTATGGACGGAATATTACAATATCATCCTAAAGGTCGGCATCATGATAAGATGGAGTATTATAAAATATCCACTGGTAAAACTGGTACAAATAGATATAACATGAAAGGAGAAACAATCTGATGCAAGAAATAATAGAATATGTAAACCAATATATGAGCAAACACTATGAAGAGAATCAAATTGGTAATGCAATTTGTTATCTAGTAGATAACGGATTTGTTAAAATATCTCCTGTAAAATCTATATCATCAGTTGTTATTGAGTATGCAGAAAATAAGGGAGATGCAGAAAACAATCTTTTTGAAGATAGTGGAATGTATGAGATTAGTTTAGGCAAGGAAAAAATACTTGAATTAATTAAGAGAGAAATACTACAGTAAAATACCACCAATCAGTAAAACGGTTAGGTGGTATTTTTGTACTCTTTTTTAGGAGGTGATACCGTGATAATTAAGAAGATAAGCATTTTAGGGATGGAATATGTTATTAAGGAAGTTAAAATTTCTGAGACAGATAAACTGTTGGAAAATCAGTGGTCAGCTTTGTGTTCGAAAACTAAACATGAGATTTTACTTGGTGATATGGAAGAAGAAGAATATTTTGGAAAGATGGATGAAGAAGAAAAAAAGGAATATAGAAAGCAAACCTTGAGGCATGAAATTACCCATGCATTTTTTAATGAGTCAGGTTTAATGGATAATACGCATAGATGTCAAGAAGGTTGGTCACAAAATGAGGAAATGATTGATTGGATAGCGTTACAGTTCCCTAAAATGGTTAAGGTGTTTCAGGAATGTGATTGTTTATGATGGAGTCTTATAACTTGGCTCCATCATAATAAATTATTTTTCTTTTCTTACACCTTTAAATGGTGTGTTATCAGATGTTTTTTGGTCCATGAATCTACCTGTGGTGGTATCACGTTTAACCCATGAATCAGTTTTGGGATTATATGTCTGTGAACGGTTATCAACAGCTCCTCTTCTAAATCCTTCACCTGTATTTCCTGCCATACTATCACCTCGATTCATACAGAAAATTGACAAAGTATGTCACATATTATGATAACTCTATAAAAGAAAAAAATATGTCATATTAGGTCGTAGAAATACGGCTTTTTATTATGTCCTGGACAAGACATTTAAACTATCTAATTAACTCTAACATGATGAGTCTTAAACTCATGTATCGCAGAGGTGACACCTCATTTAAAAACATTGCGATTTGAAAGGAGCAACATGGAGTTTTTAAAAGAAATCTTAGGAGAGAATTATGCAGTTGTTGAAACTGCTATCAATACTTACAATGTAAAGCCAGAGAATAAAGACAAGCAAATAAAGCTTGGTAATCTTGCTGGTGGTGAATATGTGGGTAAAGGCAAGTATGATGCGTTAGAAATTGAGAAAAACAATCTTGACGTACAGATTAAGACACTCAACACAACGATAACAACTCTTAAGAACGGCAACAAGGATAATGAAGATCTTCAGACTACAATCAAGAATCTCAACAAAGATATTGAGAACTTGAAAGCAGAGTCTGAAAAGACAACAAAGTCATATGCACTCAAGGAACAACTTAGTAAAGCAGGTGTGCAAGATCCTGATTATCTGATTTACAAGCATGGTGGAATTGAAAAGTTTAACTTCGATAGCAAGAACAAGCCTATTGGAGTTGAGGATACAATCAAACCATACAAAGAAGACAAGACAATGGCTTACTTGTTTACTACGCAACAAAAGCCACCTTACAATCCTGCTGGTGGTGGAGATCAAGCACTTAAGAATCCTTGGAGCAAAGAGCATTTCAACTTAACGGAACAAGGCAAACTTATCCGTGAGAATCCTGCACAAGCTAAAGAGTTAGCCGCGTCTGCAGGAATTACAATCTAAATAAGAAAGGTAAAAGGTGATATTAAATGGGAACAAAAATTAGTGACGTAATCGTACCAGAGGTATTTAACCCTTATGTGGTACAAAGAACAATGGAGTTATCAGCACTCTATAACAGTGGTATTATTTCGAACAATCCTGAATTGGATAAACTTGCTGTATCAGGTGGTACAACAATCAATATGCCATATTGGGAAGACTTAAATGGTGACGATGAAGTGCTTTCAGATAATGGGGCGTTAACACCAGGTAAAATTACAGCTGATCAAGACGTTGCAGTGTTATTACTACGTGGTAAAGCGTGGAGCGCTAATGACCTAGCAAAAGCATTGTCTGGTTCTGATCCTATGGCTGCTATTGGTGACTTAGTTGCGGAATACTGGGCAAGAAGAATGCAAACAACTGCTATTAAGTTATTAGATGGAGCGTTTGCTGCAACTAATATGACAAAGAAGGTTTCTGATATTTCAGCTGCATCTGGTGAAGCTGCTAAGATTAGCGGTGAAACTTTTCTTGATGCTTTACAGTTGATGGGAGATGCAAAAGACAAGCTTACCGGTGTAATCATGCATTCAGCTACAGAGACACAGCTTCGTAAGAACAACTTGATTCAAACTGAATTAGATTCAAACAACAAACCTATTTCTTTATTCATGGAAAAGAGAGTTATTATTGATGATTCTTGTCCAGTATCCGCAGGAGCATATACGACTTACTTATTTGGTCAAGGGGCTATCGGCCTTGGTAACGGTGCTGCACCAGTTCCAACAGAGACTGATCGTGATAGCTTAGCAGGTGATGATATCTTAATCAATCGTAAGCACTATATCTTACACCCTCGTGGAGTTAAGTGGACTGGAACAGCTGCTGGATCATCTCCAACTAATACAGAGTTAGCTACTGGTACGAACTGGTCAAGAGTTTACGAAGATAAAGCTATTCGTATGGTTAAATTCGTACATAAATTGTAGGAGGGGGATTTTATGAGTGCAACAGCATTTCAACGTATGAGACGTGAGGCAGAGGCGAAAGCTAAAGCCTCACAAATACATGTAGAAGAGAGCCAAGAGCAAACAGATCAAGAAGATCAAACAGAAGTAGAGCAGAATGATGCCGATATAAATCTTGATGATATGAGTGTAGAAGAATTAACACAATACGCTACGGAGTACGGTATTGATATTGGTAACGCTACAAGCCAAAAAGGTATATTAAAGAAAATCAAAGAAGTAGAGTAGGTGATTGCATGGAGTTGAATGAGTTAAAGAAGTTGCTAGGGATTAGTATTGAAGATAAAACTAAAGACACACAACTTACATTTATCATCTCCGATGTAAAAGAAACAATAAATAATTACTGCAATACTGTAGAAGTACATAAAGGTTTACTCAATACTTCTTATCGCATGGCAGTAGACTTATATCGTAACGAGAACCTAGGGCATGAGGAATCGGCTCTAGGTTCTGTTTCTTCTATCAGCACGGGCGATACTTCTACATCATTCAAACAATCGGTTGATGATAACTTTAAAGACTCATTGCTGAAAAATTATAAACCTCAGCTTAATAGGTATAGGAAGTTGGTGTGGTAGATGCTAGATGTAATCAAGAAGGCTAGAGAACGTCACAGGAATGCTGTAGAGCAACTTTATGAGGACAAGTGCACAGTTATTGAGTATCAGAGTGTAAAAGACCCTGTTACAATGATTACGAAGAAACAAGAGGTAATAGTATTAACGAATCAACCGTGTAAGTTATCTTTTTCCACGTCAAACACAACTGATGAAGGAGATAATGTTGCTACAGTATCGCAAGAAGTTAAACTGTTTGTATCCCCTAATATATCAATTAATGCAGGTTCTAAGATTTTTGTTATTCATGACAGTATTGAACATGTATATAAGAGTTCTGGTGAGCCAAGTGCATACTTTACACATCAAGAAATTGCACTAGAGTTATTTAAGGGGTGGGTGTAATGTCGGTTAAAGTTGATGTAAGGCAGTTAGAAAGATTGCAAAAGCAGATTGAAAGAGTTACTACTGTAGACATTGATGCGTTTTGCGAGGCATGTACAAAGGAAATTGCAGCACGTCTGCTAAGAAAAGTAATAAAACGTACACCGGTTGGTCAATACCCTAGTGGAAGCGGGAAAAGTGGCGGGACATTAAGACGTGGTTGGTCAGCGCAAAAGGATATAAAAGTACATTATTTTGGTGATACATATGTAGTTGAAATAGTGAACCCAGTTGAATATGCTAGCTACGTTGAGTATGGACACAGAACTACTAATCATCAAGGGTGGGTGCCTGGCCAATTTTGCTTGACTATATCTGAAAAAGAAATAGAAAACTTAGCACCAAAATTGTTAGAGAGTAAGATTAACAAACTATTAAAGGAGTGCTTTAAATGATTAATAAAATAATTATTGGTATGTCCCAAGCACTCAATCAGGAGTTTGGAGACGATTTTAATATATACGCAGAATCAATAGAGCAAAATCTTGATACACCTTGCTTTTTAATTACTAACATAGTACATACACATGATGCTAAATTAAGTAATAGGTATCAAAATAACAATTCATTCATGGTTCAATATTTTCCTAAATCGGATACTGATTCACTTAATGAAATAAACAATGTGGTAAGCCGACTGGAAGATTCCTTAGAGTGGATTACTGTAGATGGTAGTAAAGTGCGAGGAACAAACATGGAAAGCAATACATCAGATAATGTACTGAATTTTCAGATTGATTACAATGTTCGAACAGTTAGGAAATCAGAAGATGTAGAAAGAATGAACAATTTGAAATATAAAGGAGTGGTGTGATTTGGCTACAAAGAAAGTAGTTGAGAAACAAATTGAACCTAGTTTCTCTAAAAGCCAATTAGTTAATAGTAAGCGTTTCTTTGAAGAAAGAGATTTACTTAATGCTCTATTGGCGGATAACAAGACATACACGATTGATGAAGTTACTAACTTGATTAGTGATTTCAAGAAAGGTAAGGTGAAATAGATGGCACTTGGCGGTGGTTTATTTGTAACACAAAACAAGGTTCTTCCTGGATCATATATTAATTTCGTGAGTGCAGCTAGAGCAACGGTATCTTTATCTGATAGAGGTGTCGTTGCTCTTCCTGTACCTCTTAATTGGGGTAAGGAATCTACAGTGTTTACAGTAACAAATCAAGAGTTTAGTGAGAAGTCACTACAATTATTTGGATACGCATCCGGCGCAGATGAACTGAAAGGATTAAGAGATTTATTCCTTAATGCCAAGAAAGTACATTTCTATCGTTTGAATAGTGGTGGTACAAAAGCAAGTAACACATATGCTACGGCTCTGTACGGTGGAACAAGAGGTAATGATCTAAAGATTGTTATTACTGCGAATGTAGACGAGTCAAGCAAGTTTGATGTATCTACATACTTAGGAACTAAGTTGCTTGATACTCAAACAGTAGCAGATGCAACAGGACTTAAAGCTAATGATTACGTAACATTCAAGTCAGATGCAACACTTGCAGCAACTGCTGGACTTGCACTTACTGGTGGTACTAACGGTACTGTAGATGGAACTGCAGAACAGAATGCACTTGATGCGTTGGAATCATATTCATTTAATATCTTAGGGTGTTTATCTACTACTGCATCAGTTACGGCTCTTTATGTGGCTTACACAAAGCGTTTACGTGATGAGATGGGAGTTAAGTTCCAATTAGTAGTTTACAGCAAAGCAGGTGATTACGAAGGTGTAATTAATGTTAAGAATACGGTTTCCGATTTAGGAGCAGATGCATCATCACTTGTATATTGGACTGCAGGAGCTGAAGCTGATTGCGCAGTTAACAAGTCTTGTACCAATAAGACTTATGATGGAGAATTTACAGTAATAGCTAATTACAAGCAGTCTGAATTAGAAGCTGCTTTACTTGTGGGTGAATTTGTATTCCATAAGGTTGGTGACGAGATTCGTGTACTTGATGATATCAACTCACTTATTACTACTACAGATGAAAAGGGTGAGGATTTCAAGTCTAATCAAACTATTCGTGTGTTAGATCAAGTTGGTAATGATATTGCTGCTTTATTTAATAATAAGTACCTTGGTAAGATTCAAAACAATGCTTCTGGCCGTGTGAGTTTTTGGTCGGATATCGTAGCATATGACAAAGAACTAGAAAAGCTACAAGCAATTGAAAACTTTGATTCAGCAGAGGTTACAGTTGAGTTAGGTAACGATAAGAAGTCCGTTGTTGCTGTTAATCCAATTCAGCCAGTTAACTGTATGACTAAATTATATATGACTGTTATCGTACAGTAGGAAGGAGTAAATAATGCCTAATATTACAATGTTATCAAAAGATGCGATGGGCGCATCTCTTGCAGAATGTTTTGTTACAATCGGTGACAAGAGATATAACTGCTTTAACTTCATTAACTTTGAAGCTAACTTCAACAAGGATAAAACGAAAGTACCTATTCTTGGGAAGACTGGTAAAGGAAATAAGGCTACTGGTTGGGAAGGTGAATTCAGTGCAACAATTCATTACAACACTTCTATATTTAGAGAAATGATGTACAAGTTCAAAGAAACAGGAGAAGATGTTTACTTCCAAATTCAAGTAACAAACGAAGATCCATCAAGTTCTGCTGGAAAACAAACAGTAAACTTCTATGGCTGTAATATAGACGGTGGTGTTCTTGCTAAGTTCGATGCAGATGGCGAGTATCTAGATGAAGATATAGACGGAACATTTGACGACTTCGAAATACCAGAGAAGTTCGCTCTTTTATCTGGTATGTTAACTAACTAATTTGATTACAAGGTGGGGCGAAATGCTCCACCATTAAGGAGAATATTATGAGTAATTTAAGTAGATTTTTAAAGAAGAATAAAATTGTTAAGGAAAATGTGAAGTTTGCTGCTACTAAGTCATTAGTTGATGAAAACGGTAATGCACTTGAATGGGAATTCAGGACTATAACAACTGCACAAGATGAAACAATCAGAGATGAGTGCACTACAGAAATGCAAGTAAAAGGTAAACCAGGGTTGTATCGTCCTAAACTTGATACTCGTAAGTATCTTGCAAAAATGGTGTGTGCTTGTTGTGTTGATCCTTGTCTTGATAATGCGGAGTTACAAGATTCTTATGGTGTAAAGAAACCAGAGGACTTACTTACTGCTATAGTGGATAACCCTGGCGAATATCAAGATCTAATACTCTTTGTACAGAAAAATAACGGTTTTGATACAAATGTTGAGGATAAAATCGAAGAAGCAAAAAACTAATACGTGAAGGTGATAGTGAGTCTAATTACGCCCATTATTGCCTTCACAAGCTAAAAATATTGCCATCTCAATTCGTTGCACTTGACGAAAATGAAAAGGCCTTTATTATTGCTTCTATTCGGATTAAGATAGAAGATGAAAAGAAAGAGCATGATAAGGCAAAAAGAAAATCAAAAAATTAATAATATGTAGAAATTACCATTTAACTGTAGTATAATATACCCAAAAGAGAGGGGTATTGAATATGAAAAAGTTTTTTGGTGTTGCTCTTATGTTTTTATCAATAATAGAATTCATTGGTATGATGCAATTTGAAGATAAGTCTGTTTCTACAATATGGTTTATAATAGGTTTCTTTATGTTGGGCCTATATCTTTATGTAACAGGAAAAAATAAAGACGGAGAAGAGCAGGTATATTCATCAGAATCCAACAATACAAATGTTGATATTATTAAGTCTGAATTTATTGCAACAAAAACTATTAATAAATATTTTGAAATTGATGAAGTGAATAAAAAGTGGATCACAGTGAGTTATGTGTTTGGTAAAAGAATCAATTCTCAGATATATGATTATAGTGACATTGTGCAATTTGAATTATTAGAAAATGGCAATACAGTTACAAAAGGTGGACTGGGGCGTGCATTAGTTGGTGGTGCAATGTTCGGTGGCGTTGGAGCTGTTGTTGGAGGTGCTACCGGAAAGAAGAGGACTAAGAGTCATATAAATAGCCTTAGAATTAAAATAACAACTAAGGATATAGATAACCCAACTATTTATATTAATCTTATTAATACGGATACCAAAACAGATTCAATATATTATCGATCTATCTATCATTCAGCACAAGAGATATTGTCATTATTGTCAATTATGCAGGAAGAATCAAAAGAAAATAATAATGTGCTTACTAATAATATGATTATTAGTAGCGATGCAGATGAAATATTAAAACTTTCAGAATTAAAAGATAAGGGAATACTTACAGAGGAAGAATTTCAAATAAAAAAGAAGCAAATCCTAAATATTTAAATTAAGACCATCTACTTATTGTAGGTGGTTTTTTACGTCTAAGTTCAGAACTGAGGTGAGAAATTATGTCTAGTATACAAACATCTATTCAATTGCAAGACAGAATGTCACAGCAATTACATGTTATTAGTAGTAGTGTATATGATGTAGTTGATTCGATGCATGACGTAGAATATGCATCTGGTAACATGTTTGATACATCTAGTATTATCAATACAAATAGTCAGTTAGATGCTACCAAAGGTAAAATTGATGCAATTGAAAATAACATTAGAGAAGCGGATAGTCAACAAGATAAATTTAATCAATCGCTACAGGAAAGTCATAGTGTTGCAGATGGACTGAATAGTAGACTTGTACAAGTGGCTGCAACCATTGCAACAGCTTTTGGAGCGGGTAAAGTCATTGGCCTATCAGATGAAATGACGCAAACTACGGCAAGGCTCAATATGATGAATGATGGATTGCAAACCACCGAAGAGTTGCAGCAGATGATATTCCAATCTGCACAAGATTCAAGGGGAGCATACCAGACAACAGCTGATGCAGTAAGTAAATTAGGTTTGAATGCAGGTGATGCATTTAATTCAACAGCTGAGATTGTTGATTTTGCAGAACAGTTAAATAAGCAATTTGTTATTGCCGGTACTGAAACATCTGCAATGGAAGGTGCAATGACGCAATTAGTACAAGCATTAGGTTCTGGTGCTTTACGTGGTGACGAACTCAATTCTATCTTTGAAGCAGCACCTACAATTATACAAACAATTGCAGACTACATGGGCAAACCAATTGGGCAAATAAAGGATTTGGCATCAGAAGGTTTAATTACAGCTGATATTGTTAAAAATGCTATGCTGAGTGCTACAGATGAGACGAATGCTATATTTGAACAAATGCCAATGACTTGGGCGCAAGTTGGAACTAGTATACAGAATCAAGCACTCATGGCATTTCAACCAATATTAAATAAAATAAATGAAATAGCTAACAGTACTAGATTTCAAGAATTTTCTGCAAATGTAGTTGGTGCAATTTCTAATATCGCAAGTGCATTATCAGAAGTATTTGACATAGGAATCTTTATAATTAATGGTATTGTTGATAATTGGTCGCTTATAGAGCCTATAATGGTGGGTGTTATTGGTGCATTTGTTGCATATAAAGCTATATTAATAGTATCTAGTATAGCTCAAGGTATAGCAACAGCAGCAATGACGTTATACCAAATAGCTTGTGCTTTAGGGTTCTTAGCAGTGGGCAATTTAACAGCGGCCCAAGCAGCTTTAAATGGGACCATGCTGGCAAATCCAATTGTATTTATCGCAGCTCTTATAATAGGAGTTTTATTGGTTGCTTTATATAAATGGATGAAGAGTTGTGCAAGCCTTGAGGTAGCGTGGCTTAAGGCACAAGATACAATTTTATTTGCTTGGGATAGCCTGCTGATTGCTGGTAGTATTCTTGTAAATGGCTTATTGACATCCTTTGGTCTACTTAAAATAGGAATAATGACTATTTGGTACGGAATATTAAATGGGATAGATTCAATATGCGCAGGTATAGCAATTACCATACAGGATATGGTTAACATGGCAATAGGTTCTATTAATAGTTTAATTAACGCAGTTAATGATATACCAGGGGTTTTTATTGAACCGATAGATGAAGTTTCATTTGGAGCTGATGCAGCTGTTGAAGCTGAAGCGAGAAAGCAAGCTAGACAAGATGAATTAGATAAAATTATTGATGATGAGTATGATGCTTATTCAAATCGCGATAGTGAAATACAACAAAAAGCAGATGAAGCGGTACGTAATTCAGCAGATAGGCAAGCTAAGATCGATGAAGCAACGGCAAAGGCGAAAGCCAAAGACGAGAAAGCAAAGACTAATACATCTGGGTCTGATTACGATTTATCTGGAACCCAAGCAGGTAAAGATATAGGAGACACGGCTGCTAATACTGCAGAAGTTGCTAAGTCTGTTAGTGATAGCACAGAAGAACTTAAGTATCTTAGAGATGTTGCAGAAAGAGAAGTAATCAATCGATTCACTACTGCTGAAATTAAGGTTGATATGGGTGGAATTAATAATAACATAAATAGTAATGTAGATCTCGACGGTATTGTGACTTACTTAGAAGATACGCTCAATGAAACACTTGCATCTACAGCAGAACAATATAATTATTAGGAGGGTGTTACATGTATGAATTTTATTTAGATAAGATGTTGTTACCAGTGACACCTTCTAAGGTAACAACTAAAATTCAAAACCAAAACAAAACAATAACTCTTATAAATGAGGGTGAAGTTAATCTTATTAAGGCACCAGGACTGACAGAAATCAGTTTTGATGCCTTATTACCTATGCATGAGTATCCTTTTGCAAAGTATCAGAAACTTAAACCAACAAATGTGCCATATATTAAGAAAAACGTAGGTCTGTTTAATGTGGCTCCAAGCGTTGCAATGTCGAGCGGATATCTGTATCCAAATTATTATCTAGATTATTTAGAGGATCTTAAATTAAGTTTAAAACCATTTTATTTTAAAATAAGTAGAATGGATTATAGTAATAACATTGTTTTTAATACGAATATGCTTGTAACTATTGAGGATTATACAATTACTGAAGATGCGAAAGATGGAAATGATTTCACAGTAAGTATTAAGCTTAAACAATATGAGCAATATGGAACGAAGACATATAAAATTGATTCAAAAAAGATGCCGAAGAAGACCTCAAAAAATAAAAGGACATCTAAGAATACATCAAATACACAGTACTACACCGTTAAAAAAGGTGATACCATGTGGGCGATTGCAAAGAAGTTCTTAGGAGATGGTTCTAAGTGTTGGAATCTTGCTAAATTAAATGGACTAAAGAATCCAAATTTAATCTATCCAGGACAGAAAATTAAGATACAAGAGGTAAAATCATCTTCAGCTAGTGAGGCAGGATACAGTGTTAGTACAAAAACAAGGAGATCATCGAGTAAAAGCTCATCTAGTAGTAGCTCAAGTTCATCTAATACAAGTAGTAAAACTAGTAGCAAGACGAGCAGTAAAAAGAATACTAGTGTAGTAACAGAAGTTTGGATAGTAGATCCGTTTAATTCTAGTTCCCAAAAAGCTACAACAAAGGGTTCTAATTTAACTGGAACAAAAGGATATAATGCAGGTAAATCAAAAGCTACAGAAGAAGGTGTTGCAGGCATTAGTATTTATTTAAATTAGGAGGATAATAGCATGTATGAGTTAACAATATATAATAACAACATATTGTATTCTCCTTCTGTTATCGGTGATGTAACATGGGATACTGAACGAAGTGGAAGTCCTGGTACATTAAAGTTTGAGGTTTACCAAGATGGCAAGCTTGATTTTGAAGAAGGAAATGAGGTTAGATTCATTGATGAAGATGATAAAGTTTTCTTTGGTTATGTATTTACGAAGAAAAGGTCCTCAACTAATAATACAATATCTATTACTGCCTACGATCAATTAAGATACTTTAAAAATAAAGATACCTACTCATACAGTAAAAAGAGTGCAAGTGAGCTTCTTAAAATGCTTGCAAAAGACTTCTACCTTAAGACAGGCAGCATTGATGATACGGTATATAAAATGTCAAGGGTAGAGGATAACACAACACTATTTGATATGATGCTTAATTCAATCAATGAAACACTCAAAGCCAAAAAGATTATATACGTTTTATATGATAACTTTGGGAAACTAAATCTTAAGAATGTAGAGAATATGTTTATACCCATTATGATTGATTCCTCTAGTGGTGAATCACTTGATTACACTACGAGTATAGATTCTAATACATACAACAAGATAAAGCTTGTATATGAAGATTCGGAAACAAATAAGCGTGAAGTATATATCGAAAAGAGTTCAGAAGCAATTAATGACTGGGGTTTATTACAATACTACGAAACAATACAAGACAAGACGCTTGCAAAGAAGAAAGCGCAGGCTTTATTAGAATTATACAATATGACAACGAAAGAACTTAAGGTAAATAGCTGCTTTGGGGATAATCGCGTTCGTGCTGGCTGTTGCATTTATGTAAATCTTACTGTAGATAATGTTTCGTTTGTAGGGAGTATGTTAGTAGAGAAAGTAAAACACACATATTCACATGATTCGCATTTTATGGACCTTACATTGATAGGAGTTGATTTTAATAGCTAATTTAACACAGTTAATAAAGAAAGCAGCAATTGAAGCTGTGCAAGCAAGTAAACCTAGTGATTTGATATTCGGTAAGATTGTATCAACAAATCCCTTGGAGGTATCAGTAGATCAGAAGCTTACTTTGTCAGATGAGTTTGTTTTTACTACATATGCCTATAGTCAGATAATACAAGTAAATGATAATGTAGTAATGTTACGCGCTCAAGGTGGACAAAAGTATCTTATTATAGACAAGGTGGTGTGATATGTTACCTACAAGTAATAGTTATACAGATGAGGATATTACAGTGTCAGAAGAACCAAGCAAGACCTTTTATATCGACTTTATTAACAATAAAGTTGTGGGTAATGTTGATGGTTTGGAGGCGGTAAAACAAGCAGTATTCCTCATACTTAATACGGAACGATATGAGTATATGGTATATGATTGGGATTACGGTTTCGAAACACAGGACCTAATAGGTATGCCAGTTGGATATGTGTATCCGGAGCTTAAAAGAAGAATAGAAGAAGCATTGACACAAGACGATAGAATCGAAAGTGTTGATGCTTTTTCTTTTGAAAAAAGTGGAGGTACAGTAAGTGTTACCTTTACGGTTACAAGTACACAAGGAGATTTTGAGACAGAAGCGGAGGTGAGTATTTAATGTACGAAGAGAAAACGCAAGAGGCTATATACGAAGAAATGATGGCTACTATTAAAGAAAACTATCCAGAGTTGGACACGAGAGCAGAGGGAATCCTTGGTATTGCATTAACACCCTGTGCAATTGAATTAGCGCAGGCATATGCAGAAATCGATACAATACTAGATGAATCCTTTGCGGACACAGCAAGCAGAGAGTTCTTAATCAGACGTGCTGCAGAAAGAGGTATTGAACCTACACCAGCTACTTATGCAGTGGTAAAAGGTGTGTTTAACATTGATGTTACGGTTGGCGAAAGATTTACTCTTGATGACTTTAATTATGAAGTAACTGAAAAAATCAGCACTGGTACCTACAAGTTAGAATGTGAAACAATCGGTAGTGAATCTAATTCACATACAGGAACGCTGATACCTTTAGATTATATCGATGGACTAGAAACTGCAACTATTACAGAGGTATTGATTCCTGGCGAAGATGAAGAAGAAACAGAAAGTTTGCGAACTAAGTACTTTAATAGCTTATCATCACAATCATTTGGTGGAAACATAGCTGATTACAAAGAAAAGGTAAATGATTTATCTGGAGTAGGAGGTTGCAAAGTTTACCCTACTTGGAATGGTGGTGGGACTGTTAAGGTTGTTATTATTAATTCAGATTATGAGAAGACTTCTACTGAATTAATAGAAACGGTACAAAACGATATAGATCCAGTTGGGCACTCGGGTGAAGGCTATGGCTTTGCACCGATTGGTCACGTAGTTACAGTAGATAGTGTATCAGAAACTTTGATAAATATAGTGTCTACAATCACATATAAGGAAGGTTACTCATTTGATGCTATAAAATCCTATATCGAAGCTGCAATTGATGATTATCTCTTGGAATTATGCAAGGCATGGGCAAATGAGAGTTCTTTAGTAGTTCGTATTAGTCAGATTGAGTATAGGTTATTGAATGTAACTGGTATCGTCGATATTACTGGAACAACAATCAATGATGAAGCTGTAAACCTTGTGCTTGGTGCTGATTATATACCAGTAAGGGGGACTGTAAGTGGCTAAAGAAGTTGATCTATTATCTTATCAAAGTAAGATCATTCAAGAGATAAGAGAGTTTAAAGTATTATCGGAAGTAGAAAGTCCTCAACATGAATTTGTGTGGCAAGCTGTAGAAGATGCAATCAATGATCAGTTTGCTAATACACTTACTGATAACGGTTGTAAGCGTTGGGAAAGTATTATGGATATTCATAAGTTAGATACAGATGATTTAGACTTTAGAAGATTCCGTATACTTAGCAAGCTTAATGAGCGGTTACCATATAGCTATCGAATGTTAGAGTTACAACTAAAAACCCTATGCGGTGATGATGGTTATACTATGGTTCTGAAAAATAACGAGTATACATTAAAGGTAAGGATTGCTTTAGCGTCAAAGAATAAGTATTCTGATGTAGAAACTACAATGAGAAAATATGTTCCTGCAAATATAATTATTGATGTCTCTCTGATGTATAACAGGCATGAAACGGTAGCTAGTTTTACACATGAGCAACTTGTTAAGTATACACATCTACAATTACGAGAGGAGGAATTAGATGTCTACCACAACAACTAATTTAGGTTTAATAAAACCAGACAGTACTGATTTTTACAATATAGCAGATCAAAACAACAATATGGATAAGATTGATCAAGCGGTTGGAGAGAAGGCAAACAAAACGGATATTCCAACGATACCATCTTCATTGCCTAATCCTAATAAATTAACAATTCAAGCAAATGGTGCAAGCAAAGGAAGTTATGACGGTAGTACTGCATTGACTGTAAATATTACAAAAACTGATATAGGTCTAGGGAATGTAGATAATACTGCAGATGTGAATAAAAGTGTTAAATATGCTACTAGTGCAGGTAACTCAGATACGGTAGACAATATTCATATATCAGTTGTAACAACTCTTCCCACTACTACAGACGCTAACACGTTGTATTTGATTAAGGGGTGATAAAATGCCTACATTACAAATAGGTGATAGTAAACCAAAAGAAATATATTTTGGCAGTAATAA
>NZ_CBDLAM010000052.1:0-22097 GCF_965301125.1 Anaerosporobacter sp.
ATATTGAGAATAGGATTAGAGAGGCGTTTGGTTTTTCTGGTACTTCCCTTAAATTTATCATTCGAGAAAGAAAGGAGAAAGAGTAGGATGATCGATATATTGATTTGCTTATGCATTGGTTATGCGTTTGGTTGTATTTCAACGGGGTATATCGTTGGAAAGGCAAATAATATTGATATAAGAAATTATGGTAGTGGCAATGCTGGTACAACCAATGCATTACGTACTTTAGGAGTGAAAGCGGGGGCGATTACCTTCTTTGGTGATGCATTCAAGGCATTAATACCGATCTTATTAATTCGATTCTTTTTGTTTCAAAGTTCTGCTATAGAGCCACAATTATTAGCACTCTATACAGGTCTCGGAGTTATATTGGGTCACAATTACCCTTTCTGGCTACATTTTAAAGGTGGAAAGGGAATTGCCGCCACAGGTGGCGTTATACTAGCATTTGATTGGAGACTCGCTTTAATAGCATTGTGTGGTTTTGTGATTATTACCGCAATTACAAGATATGTATCAGTAGGTTCCTTGTTGGTATCTATTATCTTCCCAATTGGTGTAATACTCTTCTATAGAAGCAATCCACAATTCCTACATATGCTAATTGTCAGTTGCTTCTTCACTGTGTCAGCTTTTTATAAGCATAAAGATAATATTAAAAGGCTTTTGAATGGAACAGAAAACAAATTAGGACAAAAAGTAGATGTAAAATAACGAAGTTGCCGGGAGGTATTGTGATAAATGAGTAAAGTTACAGTATTAGGAGCGGGAAGTTGGGGAACTGCTCTTTCAATTGTATTAGCAAACAATGGACATGAGGTAATTCTTTGGTCAGTTTTACAACCAGAGATTGAGATGCTACAAACTCATAGAGAGCAGATTGACAAATTACCAGGAACAAAATTACCTGATAATATAGAAATTACAGGCGATCTTCCTTACGCATGTGAAGATCCAGATTTGATTGTTTTTGCAGTTGCATCTCCATTCGTAAGATCTACTGCGAAACTAGCAGCACCATATATTAAAGAAAATCAAAAGGTAGTTAATGTGGCGAAAGGTATTGAAGAAACTACATTAATGACATTATGTGAAATTATAGAAGAGGAACTTAATAATGCAGATGTAGCTGTATTATCAGGGCCTAGTCACGCAGAGGAAGTGAGTAAGGGTATTCCAACTACATGTGTAGTAGGTGCCCATTCGAAAGATACAGCATATTATATCCAAAGTATATTCATGAATGAAAGATTTCGTGTTTATACAAGTCCAGACATCGTTGGTATTGAATTAGGTGGTTCTTTAAAGAATGTTATTGCATTAGCAGCTGGTATTGCTGATGGTCTTGGTTATGGAGACAATACTAAAGCTGCCTTAATCACAAGAGGAATTGCAGAGATGAGCCGTCTTGGAATTGCTATGGGCGGAAGAATGGAAACATTTGCTGGATTATCTGGTGTAGGTGATCTTATCGTAACTTGTACAAGCAAACATAGTCGTAATCGTGGAGCTGGCTACCTTATAGGAAAAGGTTACACGATGAAAGAAGCAATGGATGAAGTAAAGCAAGTAGTTGAAGGTGTATATTCAGCAAAAGCAGCACTTGCATTAGCTAAGAAATACGATGTAACTATGCCAATCGTAGAACAGATTAATAAAGTACTATTCGAGGACAAGTCTGCGAAAGAAGCAGTAACTGACTTATTACTTCGTGATAAACGTAGAGAATATTCAGACCTTGAATGGGAAAACTAATAAATAAACAAGTAACACGCTATGGAATATACTATGAGTATATTTCACAGCGTGTTTTTGTGTATTATGTTGGTTGCAAAACTCTGTATAGGTTGTCAAGGCTTCTTAGCTGACGTACTATGACACGAAGCATGCTACACATCTAAGTACTTCTAAGTGTGTACGATAGGGAATCAAAAGGTACGGAAACGCCCTCGACTCGGCATCCTGCCTCAGCTCGGGCTTGCTCGGCATCCTTGCCTCGCATTCCTAGGGTATCATGTACACGCTAAGAAGTACTATAGGTGTTTCGCTATCGTTTCTTAGTCATAGTACATCAGCTAAGAAGCGAATCTACATTATTAAGAGTTTTGCTATATACTTTATATATATAACTCAAACTTCGTATTTGAAGATTTCTAGGAGTAGGTATTTTAAGTGCAAAGTTTGAGGGTATAAGTACATGTAAGTTAATAAAGGAATAATTCTAAGTATTGCTCATTAATATAAATAATTATATTTAATAGATTAGGAGGTGCGCGATATGTGTGGTAGATATTATGTAGATGATGATACAGCAAAAGAGATACGGAAATTGCTTGAGCATATAGATGCTAGATTTAATAGAGGCAAAGGGATTCAAGTACCTAATAATTATATAAGAGAAGAAGTTATTAAAGAAAGAAAACAAATGTTTGAGAAGGCACTAGAAGTGCGAGGTGAAATTTTCCCTACCAATCATGTGCCAATTCTTGTTGGTGCAGATCAAAGTATGAAGTCAAGTGATGGTAAGAATGAAGAAAAAGAGATTGTACTGACTATGTCAAAATGGGGTTTTACAGTACCAACGGGAAAGGGTGTATTAATTAATGCAAGGTCGGAAACAGCGTTTGAGAAGAAGACATTTCGAGAGAGCCTTATGAGTAGAAGGTGCATCATCCCGGCAGCGGGGTTTTATGAATGGGATTCAGATAAGAATAAGATATATTTTACGGTACCAGAGAAGAAGTGTATGTATATGGCGGGCTTGTATCGATATGAAAAGGAGGAAAGCCGATTTGTAATTCTAACAACTGCAGCGAACACTTCTATGAAAGATATACATGATCGAATGCCATTAATACTCAATGAGGAGATGATAACTGAGTGGATTTTTAATAATAATGAAACCAATGAATTACTCCATCGTGTCCCATCTAAGCTACGTACCGATGCAATGTATTATCAACAAAGATTACCTTTATAAACGGATGTTCAGTAACAAAAATGTATATACATGAATAAAAAACTTAATATTCCAAGAAAAAAGTCGAATATCTAATAAAAAAGTATAAAAATAGGGTGAAAAAATAATAAATGTATAAAGTTAGAAAATATAGTGTATAAGCTTGACATTTAAAAATAAAAGGGATAAACTGTAAACAGTTAATTGCATAAGAATCGCAAGTAAAGGTGCTTGATATGTGAACCGTTAAGGAAAACAGATCAAGTATTTTTAGCATCAATTAATTCAATAAAGTAAAGCGATGAACTGATACATACGAACCGTTTTACAGTGTTAATGCATGTATTTGTAGGACAAGAATATGTATTTAATAGTAGTAAGAGCAATTAATAAATATATAATAGGAGAGAGGGAATAGTATATGCGTAAAAGATGGTTAGCCGTTGCTATGGCAACAACACTTACGTTCACAAGTATTGTACCATCACAATACATACATGCAGCATTAGATTCTAATTATGCAAAAAGTGAACTTACTGTTTCAACAGGTGAAACAAAAAAGCAAACATTATCAAACAATTCTTTAAAGAACAGTCTTTATCAAGAGGATGATGAGGTTACAATTATTGTTGAGTTAAAAGAAAATTCTTTATTAGATCGTTATGATAATGGTATTAGTACATATCGAGCAAAGAGCTATTATACTGATGTAAAATCATATCTTGACTCAGATGAAGCAGAATTATCAAGGAACGAGATGCTACAAGCACAGAAAAAAGTTGCGGATAATATTAAAAATATGAATAAGGCACGTTCTACATCTAGTGAAGTGCTATATAATTACACGACAATTATGAATGGCTTTGCAATGAAAGTGAAATATGGACAACTTGATAAAATCAAGAGATTATCAGGTGTTAAAACAGCATATGTTGCACGAACTTATGAATTAGAACCCAATATGACTACAAGCAATGAAATGATTGAGTCGGAAGTAGCACATGCTTTGAATTACAATGGAGAAGGAACGGTAGTGGCTATTCTAGACACTGGTTTAGATACTAACCATGAGGCATTCTCAGCAGATGGATTATCTGATGAAGGTAAAGCAAGTGTAAAGGTTACAGAAAGTGAAGTTTCTGGGGCAAAATCAACAGATGGTGTAGCGGATGGACGATATGTTAGTACAAAAGTACCATTTGCTTATGATTATGCGGACGGTGATGATGAAGTTACACCATCTGTAGAGGCTGTTGAAAATTTTGGAAATGATCATGGAACACACGTAGCTGGTACCGTGGCAGGCAATAGTGAAACAATTAAAGGTGTAGCTCCACAAGCTCAATTAATGATTATGAAAGTGTTCAGTGATTCTGATAATGGAGCAAGTACGGAGGATATTCTTGCAGGGTTAGAGGATGCTGTTAATCTTAATGCAGATGCTATTAATATGAGTCTTGGATCAGCTAATGGATATTCTGTAGGTGAAGAAGAAGGTGTACAAGAAGTATATGATCGTATTGTTGAAGCGGGTATTAACCTAGCAGTATCAGCTGGTAATAGTTATAGTGCATCATATAGTAATGAAGCATATGGTGCATTTACAAGCAATCCAGATACATCAATTGTAGGGTCGCCATCTACATATGCTGCATCTACTTCGGTTGCAAGTACTATTAACACGCATTATTATGCTCATTACTTCAAGCTAGGAAATCAAGAATTAGGTTATTCGGAAACGGCTACTGGAAGTCAACCTACGTTTACTGGATTGGATACAACAGGAAACGGAACTACTTATGATTATGTAGTAGTCCCTAAAAATGGAGATGTGGCAGATTATGAAGGTATTGATGTAACAGGCAAAATTGCTGTGGTAAACCGCGGTGGTACAACTTTCAATGAAAAAGTGGTTAATGCAGCAAGCGGTGGTGCAATTGCTGTAGTTGTTGCCAATAATCAAGATGGAACAATTAATATGGCAATTGATGATTATGTAATTCCAGCGGTTTCTGTAACGAAAGTACAAGGCAATGAGCTTAAGAAAGCATCGGAGAAGAAAATTACTGTTTATAGTGAATTAGGACATTATCCATCGAAAGATGCTAAGAAGATGTCTGATTTCTCTTCTTGGGGAGTAACACCAGATCTTAAGTTAAAACCAGAGATTACTGCTCCAGGAGAAAATATCTATTCTTCTTTACCATTTAATAATTCTTATGGATCGATGTCTGGTACCTCCATGGCAGCACCACATATTGCAGGAACATTTGCATTGGTAAAACAATACATAGATGAGGAAGGTTTAGTTGCAGTTAAAGGAGGAAATGCAGAATTAGCTAATCAATTATTAATGAGTACTGCGGTACCTTTGACGGATGAGAAAGGAGATTATTATTCTCCTCGTAAGCAAGGTAGTGGACTTGTTAATGTAGGAAATGCAGTAACAACACCAGCTTATCTATATGTAGATGACGAAAGTATTAATTATAGACCTAAATTAGATCTTAAGGATAGTACAGAAGGTGTGTACGAAGCAGATTTTGTTGTTCAATCTGTAACGGGATCAGCGATTACATATAAATTAAAGGCGAATACGTTAACAGAGACTGCTGATGAATATGGTTATATACTAGAACAGTCCGAGGATATTTCTGAAAAAGTTACTATTGAGTACACAGGTGATGGAGTAGAAGACAATACGGTAACAGTACCAGCAGGCGCTAGTGCGACTGTACATGTGAAGATTACTTTATCAGATTATGCAAAATCTTATATAAACGATAACTTTGCAAATGGTGAATTTGTTGAAGGATTTATCTTCTTAACATCTGATGAGGGAGATGAGGCATTATCTCTTCCGTTTATGGGATTCTATGGAGATTGGGCGAAAGCGCCACTTATGGATAGTTCCACAGTGTATGATAACAACACATATGGAACAGGGGATAATAAATTATATCAACAAACCACAACTTTCCTTTTAGCTGATGAAGCAACACATCTACTTGGTGTAAATCCTTATGATGAGTGGGCGTACTACTTGTTAGGTAGTGGAATTAATGCATATGATTATAACTTTAAGGACTATATGTTGCAACTTGATCCAAACAAGATAGCAATATCACCAAATGATGATGGCTATAATGATGATTTATATGCTACACAATTTAGTTTGTTAAGAAATGCGCGTACAATCAAGAGTACTATTACAGACACAAATAAAAAAGTAGTGTATGAAAATAGTTGGGAGTATGATACAAAGTCTACTTATAATAGTGGTACAGGAACGGTTTCTCCAGCCGTTGATATGCCAACATGGAAACCAACTACGATTAATAATAATGACGTATATACCTACACAATATCAGGTGCATTAGATTATAGTGGATCAGAACGTAATTTAAAGAGTAGTATAAGTTTCCCTATCACAATTGATGTTGAAACTCCTACAGTTAAGAATCTTAAGATTGTGAAGGAAAATGATAAGGTATATGCAACATTTGATGTAACAGACAACCAGTATGTAGCATATGCTGGCCTATATGATTTGTCAGGTAAATCCATTACTGTAATAGATCAAGAAGAAGGAGAACCAGTTGCAGTCGGTGAATTGGTTAACGAGTCAACTAAAGCAGCAACCACAACAATGAAGTTAGAATTAACAGATTATGTTGGTGCTACAAAAGATAATTTTATAATTCGTGTTTGTGATTATGCTGGTAATGAGAAAGCATTTACTTATACACAAGAAGGTAATTTACCTGGTTCTAATAATGGTGGTTCTGAAGGTGGAAGTCCAGTTCCACAAATACCAACTCCACAACCTGGCAGCGGTGTAGTTGATGATACAATTGAATTAGAGACAAAGGCTGATGCTACAGAAATCAAGCCAGCCGATATTAAAGAGGCAATTGATAATAAAGATGTTACTGAAATTAAAGTAGTTGTTACACAAAAAGAAGCTAGTCATATAATTAAGTTAACAAAAGAAACGTTAGATGCTATTGTAGCAGCAAATAAGAATTTGACAATTCAAATCAAAGATGCAAATGGTAAAGTAATCGGAACTTGGACATTCAAAGCGGCAGATGTAAAGAATGTAACTGGTTTATATAGCAATATTATCTTGAATGTGAAATCTACAACAGTAGAAGGAGCGAAACAGGCAGATTCTACGATTGGCAAAATCTTTGGAAATGCAAGTGTAAATGGCCTTTATGTAGAATTAGATCAAAAGCAACCACTTGGAGCAGAAGGTAAATTGACAGTATCACTTGCTGGTGTAGAAGCTGTAAGTAAGGGCAGTCGAGTATATATCTATTGTGTGAATGAAAAAACAGGTAAGTTAGAAACTATTGTAGGAGGGTATTCTCAATCTGTTAATAGTGATAACACCATAACATTCCCGGTATTAGATGGTGGCAAATATGTAGTGCTTACAGCAAAGGCAAATTCAAAGAAAATCACTTCTTTACAAAGTCAAATTACAGTAAAAGCAAAGAGTAAAACAGTTAAGAAAGGTAAATCTACTACAGTTGTCGTTGATCTTCCAGCTTGCTTACAAGTTGTAACGAAACTTTCTGATAAAACAACTTCAGGAGGAGTGGGAGCAGTAACAATCTCTTATAAGACATCAAATAAAGGTGTTGCGACAGTTAATAAGAGTGGAAAAATTACGGCTAAGAAAAAAGGTACAACAACAATAACAGCTAAAATTTCTTTATATAATGGAAAGACAAAGACTGTTAAGATGAAGATTACCGTAAAATAAGTTGAGTTGATTAAGTGGGTGTTACAAAATATTTTGTAACACCCATTATTTTTCTCTTGTGGTTGCTGATGATATTAAATTGACAGATATCTATGTATAAGCTATAATACGACACAGAAACAGTAACTTAGAAGAGAAAGGAAATGCGATGGATTATGCATTGATTTGTAAAGCACTTGCGGATAGTAATAGATTGCAGATTGTTGAATTGCTATCGGAAGGAGAAATGTGTGGCTGTAGAATCTTAGAGCGGTTTAATATTACACAACCTACATTGTCTCACCATATGCGTATACTGTGTGAAAGTTCTTTGGTTGATATAAGAAAAGATGGAAAGTGGTGTTACTATTATTTGAATGTGGATACATTAGAGATATTTAAGGAGTATATAACGGCTTTGCATATTAAGAACCAAGAAAATTTTAAAAAAAATTAATTTAATAGAGATAGCATTTAAACAAAAGAGGTGGGGAATTCCATCTTTTTTTGTTATATAAGGGAATCCTATATACAATCGATATTTTTTAAATTTGTATTACGATAAGGTGTAATAATTTCTATTTACATCGAACAAATGTTCTGATATAATACAACTAAGAGGTGGAGTAAGAATGGATAGAATAATTTTTCATATTGATGTGAATTCTGCTTTTTTAAGCTGGGAAGCGGTATATCGGTTGAAAATTCTAGGTGAGGAAACGGACTTAAGAGAGATTGCATCTGTAGTGGGAGGAGACGAGAAGAAGAGGCATGGGATTGTCCTAGCAAAATCAATTCCTGCTAAGAAGTATGGGATACAGACAGGAGAATCATTAGCAGAAGCAAGAAAGAAGTGTCCGAATCTCACTATTGTTCCACCGCAACATGACTTATATAAACAGTGTTCGGAATCCTTTATTCAGTTGTTAAGAGAGTATACCCCATGTGTAGAACAATATAGTATAGATGAGGCATATATGGATATGAGTGGGACACTTTCTTTGCATGGGTCACCAGTCGTGGTTGCTAATGCAATTAAAGATCGCATTTATAGAGAATTAGGATTCACTGTGAATATAGGTGTATCTAGCAATAAATTGCTTGCGAAGATGGCTTCTGACTTTAAAAAACCTAATTTAGTTCATACACTGTTTCCAGATGAAATTGAGAAGAAGATGTGGCCACTTCCTGTTTCGGAATTATTCTTTGTAGGAAGAGCTACAACCAAGAAATTATTTGCTATGGGGATTAAGTCGATTGGTGATTTAGCAAAAGCTGATATTGATATACTGAAGACGAATCTAAAGAAACATGGAGAAGTGATTTATAAATTTGCCAACGGAATTGATGATAGTATTGTATTAACAGAGACGATTGCGAATAAAGGATATGGAAACAGTACAACGGTATCATTTGATGTAACAGATCGAGATACTGCATTAATGATTCTGTTATCCCTTAGTGAAACAGTAGGGGCTAGATTAAGAAAAGACCAGGTTTATATACGGGTAATAGCAGTAAGTATTGTGGATTATGAATTTCATCAAGTGTCCCATCAGATGACTTTATTAGAACCAACTAATTTAACAAACGATATCTATGCTGCAGCATGTCAGTTGTTTGATGAATTATGGAATGGGGAGCCGCTTCGTAACTTTGGTGTTCATACAAGTAGAATTGAAGAGCAGGGAGAAACAAGGCAATTAAGTTTATTCGAATTGGGACTTAAGAAAGAATCAGATCAAGTGAAAGAAAATGTTGATTATCGAGTAACAGAGAAACCAAATGTGTTACTTAAGAGAGAAAAATTAGAAAAATTAGATCAAACGATAGACCAGATTCGCACAAAGTATGGTATGGATTCAATTAAACGTGCCAATTTTGTGAATAGCAGATTGAATCATATGTCGGGAGGATCATCGAGTATTACACTTCCAAAGCAAAAGGAGAAAGGAAAACCATTTGATCCGGCTAAGGGACTTGTAACTATTCAACAAAACAAGGGTAAGCAATGAGAAAATTATATTAAGAGATTATAATGAGGTGGAGAAATGAACGTTCCAGTTGATGTAATAGCAACTTTTAATACATTTGGAAAAATTAAGCCGAATTATATAAGATTAGAAGACTGCCAACATGGATTGCAGACTTATAAGATTTCACAAATTGATCAAGTGAAAGAAGAGAAATATGCGGGAATGACTATGTTACTGTTTTGTTGCAGTGTACCCGTGGGAGAAGTGATACAGACAATTAAATTACGGTATCATATTGATACGCATAAGTGGATGCTTGTGAACTAGGTTCCTTGTTGTATAAGTACAGATTAACCAAGCGATAAGATTTGTTAATAATGTAATATGTTGAAAAAAGGTATCCCCTTTGTTATAATGAATATGGTTTATAGAGTGTTTTCAATTATGGCAGGAGAAACTTATTGGTTTTACAGTGCCGAATATAGTGGCCTGCGAAGGTTACTAGGAGAGATAATAAGATGGAGGCTCTAATAATGAAAACAGATATTCAGATTGCTCAAGAAGCACAAATGGAACATATTAAAGGGATAGCAAAGAGACTTGATATTGGTGAAGATGACCTAGAATTTTATGGTAAATACAAGGCCAAATTCACAGACGAGTTATGGGAAAAAGTAAAAGAAAGACCGGATGGTAAATTAATTTTAGTTACTGCTATTAATCCAACACCAGCGGGAGAAGGTAAAACAACAACTTCTGTAGGTTTAGGAGAAGCCTTTGGCAAATTAAATAAGAAAGCAGTAATAGCGCTTAGAGAGCCTTCTTTAGGACCTTGTTTTGGTATTAAAGGTGGTGCGGCAGGTGGTGGTTATGCTCAGGTTGTACCAATGGAAGATTTGAACTTACATTTTACTGGAGATTTTCATGCAATTACATCTGCTAATAATCTATTAGCAGCAATGTTAGACAATCATATCCAACAAGGAAATATCTTGAATATTGATCCAAATCAAATCGTTTGGAAGAGATGTTTAGATATGAATGATCGTGTACTTCGTAATATTGTAGTTGGTCTTGGACGTAAGGCTGATGGTACTGTAAGAGAGGACCATTTCATCATTACGGTTGCATCGGAGATTATGGCTATCCTTTGTCTTGCTGATAATATGAAAGATTTGAAGGAGAGACTTGGCAGAATTATTGTGGCATATAATTATGATGGGGCCCCAGTAACAGCAAAAGAATTGAACGTAGTTGGTTCAATGGCAGCATTATTGAAAGATGCGTTAAAGCCAAATTTAATTCAGACATTAGAGAATACACCAGCAATAGTACATGGTGGACCATTTGCAAATATTGCACATGGTTGTAATAGTGTAAGAGCAACAAAGACAGCACTTAAACTTGCTGATTATGTTATTACAGAAGCTGGCTTCGGTGCCGATCTTGGGGCAGAGAAGTTCTTTGATATTAAATGTCGTATGGCCGGATTAAAGCCTGATGCAGTTGTTCTTGTAGCAACAGTAAGAGCATTAAAGTATAATGGTGGAGTAGCAAAAGCGGATTTGTCAGCGGAAAATCTTGATGCTTTAAAAGTTGGTATTGCTAATCTTGAAAAGCATATTGAAAACTTACAAAACTATGGGGTGCCTGTAGTTGTTACATTGAATCGTTTCATGACAGATACAGATGCTGAACTTGATTTTGTAAGAGAATTCTGTGAATCACGTGGTTGTGAATTCTCCTTATCTGAAGTATGGGAAAAAGGTGGAGAAGGTGGAATTGACCTTGCACAGAAAGTGATTAAGACAATAGAGGAAAAACCAAGTAATTTCAAAGTTTTATATGAAGATAACTTATCAATTAAAGAAAAAATCGAGACAATAGCTAAGAAAATCTATGGAGCATCAGAAGTAACCTATGATGCACAAGCTTCCAATGCAATTGAGAAGATTGAAAGTCTTGGTTTTACTAATATGCCAGTATGTATGGCAAAGAACCAATACTCATTATCAGATGATCCTACTTTATTAGGAAGACCAACAAACTTTAAGATTCATATTCGTGAAGTGTATGTATCTGCAGGAGCAGGTTTTGTGGTGGCAATTACTGGAACTGTAATGACTATGCCGGGATTACCTAAGAAACCGGCAGCAGAGGGAATTGATGTGGATGAGTCTGGAGTAATTACTGGATTATTCTAAATATATTAGTAAAATGTGATTTAAAAGATTTAAAAAGGTTGAAATACTAAAAGAGATCAAAGTATTTTTAATCAAAATACTATATAGCAATAAAATAAACAATAAAAAATCCCCTCATGTTGAGAACACTAGCGATTCTTAACATGAGGGGATTTTAGCGTAGGAAATTGTTATAAATGTACTAACATTTTTCTGGTTCTGGATAGTCAACACCGAAAGTATCAACAGTTACAGATTTCATAACTTGATCATGAGTTGGTCTATCAGAATAATCAGTTTGTGTTTCTGCTATTTCATTTACAACATCCATACCTTCGATTACTTTACCAAAAGCAGCGTAAGAGCCGTCTAGGTGAGGTGAATTTTGATGCATGATGAAGAATTGTGATCCTGCTGAGTTTGGCATCTGCGAACGAGCCATAGAGATAACACCTTCTGTATGTTTTAATGTATTTTCGAATCCATTCATTGAGAATTCACCTTTGATTGAGTAACCTGGGCCACCCATACCAGTTCCTTCTGGACAACCGCCTTGAATCATGAAACCTCTAATTACACGATGGAAGATTAATCCATTATAATAGCCTTTTTTTACTAAAGAGATAAAATTGTTTACTGTATTTGGAGCAATTTCAGGATAAAGTTCTACTTTAATAATTCCGCCTGTGTTTAATTCAATTGTTACAACGGGATTTTTTGCCATATTAGTTCCTTCTTTCTTAATAGTTTAGACAATTGCCATATACATTATTTACATTTTTGGCAATGATATGTATATGATAATAGAAAAAAGAACTATTGTCAAAGAAAATGTAAAACTATAATATTGAAAAGCTGTTGTTGAATAATTGGTTTCGTGATGTTATAGTATAGAATATGGTTGAAGAAACTGATAGGAACGATTCAATATAGAGGAGAAATAAAAGGATGCAAGACAAAGAGAATTTTTTAGCTATGTTAGCTGCGATAGTTGATTTAGCTAAATCGCAGGATAATATAATTACAATGGACGAGATTAAAGAATTGTTAGATGACTCAGCGTTTACTGAAGAACAGATGGAACATGTATATGAATATCTTGCGGCAAATCATATTAGAATTCAGGGATATATTAGGAATATAAATGCAAATGATAAAAGTGATGATATAACTACAATAGATGAAGAAGTTGAGAATGATAATGATCAAGAATATATAGATGATGAAAGTAAGAAGGTACTGCAGGATTTAAAAGAGAGAGAAGAACGATTAGAACAGGAAGAAGCTTCATATATAAGAATGTATCTTGAAGATTTGGAATTAATAAGTCCAATGGTTGAAGGCGAAGTGGATTCACTTATCTGTTCTTTAAGAAAAGGAAATCGCTTTGCTAAGGAAAGACTTCTAGAACTTCATCTTCGTACGGTTGTAGATATAGCTAGAAGTTACCAGGGTAGAGGGATAATTGTGGGTGATTTGATTCAAGAAGGTAATATTGGATTAATTACTGCTTTAGAGGAAATCTGTATTGGGTCTAATCGTGTACCAACAGAATCAATACCAGATACAATAGAGTATATATTAAATCGCATTCGTGAAAGTATGGAATTTGTAATTCATGAACAACAAGATGATAAGATTCTTGAAAATCGCATTGTAGAGAAGATTAATTTTATAAGTAGTTGTATGAAAGAATTAGCAGAAGAATTTGGTAGAGAAGCTACACTAGATGAGTTGGCAGAGTTTGCTAAAATAGATAAATCAGAAATAGCAGATATTGTGGAATTGGCAAAAGATACGTTATCCGTATCACATGATGAAGAATAATACCGAAAACAAAAAGCTTATGTATAGTTATCTATCGGATAGCTGTGCATAAGCTTTTAACATTTATACAAGATTTAGTTATTTTATGTAATAAATACAAAGATGGAGGATAGCGGTGGAAATTAATGTTATATGTTAATTTATTAATATGAAATTTTTTATATTGAATGAAAATTTTGAAAAATTCACTTGCTTTTTTCTTTTGCGTATGGTATTATTATTTTTGTTGATAGCAGTTGTTTAAAATGCTGTGAAACATTCATACATAAGATGTATGATAAAATGATAAGCCGGCATGTCGGAATGGCAGACGAGGCAGACTCAAAATCTGTTGGCGGCAACGTCGTGTGGGTTCAAGTCCCACTGCCGGCATTGAATAACGTACAGATGCAGCGGTATCGTGAAAGATACCGCTGTTTTTGTTGTGAAATTATTCGTTCCATTGGAAGATGATGAGCAAGTAGATTCGATGTAAAAACAAAAATTATAAAATTGTATAGTTAACTTAATGCTTTATATATAACTTAAAGATTTACATATATTTTATGAAATAATTTCTTTTTAAATAGTAGTGTTCGTGTTATTATATAAGTAAAGCAATTAGGAAAATGGTGTTATTGAAGACTTTGGAAAGGAGCTTGTTTAATCTATGACTTGCAAAGAAGCACAAGGTTTAATTATGCCATATATTAATGACGAATTAGATGTCGGGCAATTAGAAAAATTTTTAGAGCATGTAGAATATTGTCCGGATTGCAAAGAAGAATTAGAAGTTTATTTTACACTCCTGACTGGTATGAGGCAACTTGATGAAGATAAGAACCTATCTGGTGATTTTCACATTGATTTTGAAAAATCATTACGTAAGTCAGAGGAAAGAATAAATAGAACCAAACTTAATTATGCTCGTAAGAGAATAATTTATGTAATTATATGTTTGGTCTTTTGTATTATGGTAAATGTGAATTCAAGTACAGTAAAAGAATTAGAGACTCCAGATGAAATAGCAGACGAGAATGTGCATTATATGGAGTATTATTATTTCTTAGACAAACCAACTTTATTAAATAAAGAGATTGAGAAGAATTATAATGAGATAATGGAATTTATAATAAAACATCAGACAGATAAAGTTATTGAGTTTAATAGGATTTCTAATAATTCATTAATCTATGATGATGATGAAGTTGAAAAGATAAAAAAGAGTAAAAATGATAGTGGCATAACAAATTATAAATGAAAGATACTATCAATTATAGCGAATAAGAGTTGGAACGTGGAAAGGAATTAACGTAATGAGTGATAAAATTGTATTAATAGATGGAAATAGTATTATTAATCGAGCATTTTATGGAGTACCTGATTTAACGAATTCAGAAGGAATTCATACTAATGCGATTTATGGATTTATTAATATTATGTTGAAAATATTAGAGGAAGAACAAGCACAATACCTAACGGTAGCATTCGATGTAAAGCATCCGACTTTCAGACATATAAAATACCCAGAGTATAAAGGTACTAGAAAAGGGATGCCAGATGAACTACGTGAGCAAGTGCCATTATTAAAAGAAGTGCTACAGGCTATGGGTATTCGAATTATTGAGAAAGCTGGCTATGAAGCTGATGATATTCTTGGTACCATTGCGACGAGATGTAGTGAACAAGGATTGGACGTTTCCTTAGTTTCTGGAGATCGGGATTTACTTCAGCTTGCATCCGACAAGATATTAATACGAATTCCAAAAACAAAACGCGGCGGAACAGAAATAGAGAATTATAATATTGCAGAGGTAGTTGATAAGTATCAAGTTAAGCCAGAACAAATCATTGATTTGAAGGGTTTGATGGGTGATGCATCAGATAATATTCCGGGGGTTCCAGGTATCGGAGAGAAGACTGCGGCGAAGATTCTTACCGCATTTGAAACAGTTGAGAATGCATATGCACATATTGATGAAGTAATGCCAAATAAAGCAAGAGAAGCCTTGCGCGAACATTATGACTTGGCAGTGCTAAGTAAAGAGCTTGCAACAATTAAAGTAGATTGTGAACTTGATTATATATTAGAAGAAGCAAAGATGCCTTCTCTTTTCACGCCAGAGGCATTCTCATTATTTAAACGTTTTGAATTCAAGAGTCTTCTTAATCGATTTGAAGGAGATGTGAGTAGAAACGATAAGATTGAAGAAAAGTTTGTAGAGGTTACTACAATAGAAGAAGCAGACAAGATTTTTCAATCAATTATAGGATTAAAGGAAGCTAAGAATTTAAAGGAACTAGTGACAGACGGAATTAGCACTGATCGAGTAGGTGTTATGTTGGCCTCGGTAGAAGGTAATTTAGTAGGGGCAGCACTAACATATTCTGAGAAAAAGAGTTATTATCTGTTGATCAATGATGAGATTTCAGTTGAATATATAACAGGACAGCTAAACAAGGTAATAGAAAAGAATATTATGGTATCTGTTGTGTCGCTTAAGGAAATGCTTTCTCATATTCAAGCATATAGTGATAGTAAGATTTACGATATGGGTCTTGCGTCTTATGTAATGAATCCATTAAAAGATACGTATCATTATGATGATATTGCAAGAGATTATCTAGGGATAACGGTTCCTTCGAGAGAAGAATTATTTGGTAAGATGAAGGACAAAGAAGTTTTTGAAGACAAAAAAGAGACATATAAGAATTTCATTTGTTACCATAGCTACATTGCATATCTTGCTTTAGAGAAGTTAAGTGCGCAGTTGTATGAGATTGATTCTTTAGATTTGTTTGTAGATATTGAGATGCCTTTGATTTATACACTATATGATATGGAATCTAGAGGAATTCGTGTAAATAAAGAGGCATTGAAAGAATATGGTGATCAGTTACAAGTCAGAATAAAGGAATTAGAGAAAAATATTTATGAACATGCAGGTGAAGAGTTTAATATTAATTCACCGAAACAATTAGGGGTTATTTTATTCGAGAAGTTACACATGCCATTTGCTAAGAAGACGAAAACTGGATATTCAACATCAGCAGATGTATTAGAAAGGTTACGTAGTGAAGATCCTATTATTGATGAAATCTTAGAGTATCGTCAATTAACGAAACTAAAATCTACTTATGCGGATGGGTTGGCTACGTATATTGCGGATGATAATCGTATTCATGGTAAATTCAATCAGACAATTACAGCAACAGGACGTATTAGTAGTACGGAACCAAATCTTCAGAATATACCGATACGTATGGAATTAGGTCGTCAGATTCGTAAAGTATTCATACCTGAAGAAGGATATGTATTCCTAGATGCCGATTATTCACAGATTGAATTACGTGTGCTTGCGCATATGTCAGATGATGAGAGATTAATTGATGCATATAAACAAGAAGAAGACATCCATAAGATTACTGCATCACAAGTATTCCACACTCCACTTGATGAAGTTACAAGTGCACAACGTAGAGATGCGAAAGCAGTTAACTTTGGAATTGTTTATGGAATTAGTTCATTTGGTCTTGGACAAGATCTTAATATAACCAAAAAAGAAGCGGATATGTATATTAAGAAGTATTTTGAAACATATCCTAAAGTTAAGGAATTCCTCGATAATTTAGTTGAAGAAGGAAAGAAGAATGGTTATGTTACGTCCTTGTTTAACAGAAGAAGACCAATACCAGAATTGAATTCAAGTAATTTTATGCAACGTTCTTTTGGAGAACGTGTTGCAATGAATTCACCAATTCAAGGTACTGCAGCAGATATAATTAAAATCGCTATGATTCGTACCAATCAAAAATTGAAAGACCTGAAATTAAAATCTAGATTGTTGTTACAAATACATGATGAATTATTAATTGAGACTCATAAAGATGAGATTGAACAAGTTGCGACAATTCTGAAAGATGAGATGCAAGGTGCAGTGACCCTTCACGTACCTTTAGAAGTAGAAGTGAAACAGGGTAATAACTGGTACGAAGCTAAGTAGTTTATTCAAGTGGTCATTGTGAAACTCTTCTTTGAGAGTTTTGCAATTGACTGACTATATACTATTATGGAAGGAATCGTACTATTTATGAAGGTTATTGGATTAATGGGAGGTGTCGGTAGTGGTAAGTCAACCGTAGCCGACATTTTAGAAAAAGAATATGGAGCACATCTTATAATTACCGATGATATTGCAAAAAAGTTAAGTGAAAAGGGAGAAGAAAGTTACCAGTTGATTGTATCTTATTTTGGTACTGAAATCCTAGGAGTTGATGGTCAAATCGATCGGAAAAAATTAAGTGGGATTGTGTTTTCAGATAAAGAGAAGTTAGAAAAACTGAATTCTTTTACACATCCATTAGTTATGAAGCGTGTTAAAAATGAAATTGAACTAATAAAAGTTTTAAATAAACAAAAAACTATAGAAGAGCAAATTCTTTATGTGGTTATAGAGACAGCATTATTAATTGAGGCTGGGTACCGTGATTTGTGTGATTCTGTTTGGTATGTAGCTGTAGACGAAGAGATACGTAAACAAAGATTAATGAGCAATCGTGGCTATTCTGAAGAAAAAATTGCTGCAATTCTAAAAAATCAAATGAGTGATAAGGATTTTGATGACAATTGTGACAAGGTATTATATAATAATGGTAATATGGATAATTTGAAGAAAGAGATACAACTTTTAATGGATTAGTATAGTCAATTATGCTATAATGAATTCAGTATTGCAATAAAGCAATAAAAGATACTAAAAGCACGATTCTGGGGGCACATTCAATGGAACAGACAAGATATCCAAAACATATGGTATTCGGGTTAGATATCGGTACGAGAAGCATTGTTGGTACAGTAGGCTATCGAGAGAATGAACATAACTTTACAGTAGCTGCTATATGTGTTAAAGAGCATGATACCAGAGCAATGTTAGATGGGCAGATACATGACATCGGAAAGGTAGCAGAGTCAATCACCTACATTAAAAAAGAATTAGAAAAAGAGCTTAATGTGACACTAACGGATGTATGTATTGCAGCAGCCGGTCGGGTACTTAAGACAGTAACCGTTAAGGCTGATTATGAACTTCAGACGGAAACATTTGTAACTGACGTACATATTCATTCGTTAGATTTATTGGCTGTTGAGAAAGCTTATGATAAGATTCGTGAGGAAAATCAGCAGGAGGATATTGACTTTTACTGCGTAGCATATACGCCTGTACATTATTATTTGAATGATTATCCTATACTAAAATTAGATGATCATAAAGCAAATAAAATTAGTGTTGAGCTATTAGCAACATTTTTACCAGAAGAAGTTATAGATGGGCTATATAGTGCTGTTGAAAAAGCTGGATTACAAGTTGCTAATTTAACATTAGAACCAATTGCAGCAATTAATGTAGCAATACCTGAGAAATTCAGAATGCTTAATATTGCATTAGTTGATGTTGGAGCAGGAACATCAGATATATCGATTACTCGAGATGGAAGTATAATTGCATATGGAATGATACCATATGCAGGTGATGAACTTACAGAAGCAATTATGCAAAAATACCTTGTAGAATTCGCAGAAGCTGAGAAGATAAAGCTTGCTTGTTTGAAGAAGAAAACAGTATCCTATAAGGATATTATGGGGATTGCTCACAAGGTTTCAACGCAAGAGGTTAAAGAAATATTAAATGATACCGTTAATTTTATAACTAAAAATGTGGCTGATAAGATTATAGAAATAAATGGTGGTAAAACGGTTAGTGCAGTATTTGTAGTAGGAGGCGGTGGTAAGATTCCTGGATTTGTAGATACTTTAGCGCATAATCTTACTTTACCAGTAGAGCGTGTTGCACTTAGAGGAGAGGAAGTATTAGGAGAAGTACATTTCTTACCAGAGAACATAAAGAAAGACCCTCTTCTTGTTACACCAATTGGTATTTGCCTTAATTATTATGAGCAGAAAAATAATTTTATCTTTGTCCATGTGAATGGAGAACGTATAAAATTATATGATAATAACAAACTTACTATTGTGGATGCGGCAATTCAATTTGGTTTTCCAAATGAGAAATTGTTTCCTAGAAGAGGTAAGGCAATTCAATATACAGTAAATGGTCAGACGAGAATGTCTCGTGGTGAATTAGGTGAAGCAGCTGTTGTTAAACTTAATGGTAAAGTAACAGGTATCAATACTCCTATTGTTCAAAATGATAGGATTGAGATATTAGAATCAACAATGGGCAAAGATGCTGAGTTTGTTATTAATCAAATTCCTGAATATCAAAGTACCATAGAGTTCATTTTTAATGGTAAGAAGATTATATGTCCAAAGTTTGTTGTAGCAAATAATAAACTAGAATCGGAATATTATTCAATCTGCGACGGGGATCGCATCGAGATTCTTAATTATTATACATTAGGACAAATATTAGAATTTATGGATCTACCTTATCAAGATGACATTAAGGTAAACAATGCGTTTGCGAACATAGACGACAAGGTTTATGAGAATTTTACAATTTCATATGACGGCATTTATGAACAGGTGAGTGTATTAGAAAGCAATTATAATGTAAATACAATCAAAACAACCAACAATGAGATTTGTGTTTTAGTGAATGGAGAAAGAATAACGTTAAAAGGAAAAGACAAATATATATTTGTAGATATACTTGATTGTTATGAATTCGATATGACAGTAGCAAGAGGAACGTCATTAGTACTAAAGCTGAACCATCAGCCAGCAGAATTTACAAGTCCAATTGAGAATGAGGATGTAATTGATTTGTATTGGGAGGAATAAGTCGTGGCATTAAACAAAAAGCTAGTAACACAGAAGAAGTTTTCACAATTGCATAGATATATGGTTGCTTTCTTACTTATATATTTAATGGAACGATTTGCACAATCGAATTCTTTTGAGTATATTTGGGCCTTTGCGACTATTGTCCCTGTTTTTGTTATAGATTTATTACTTTCAATAAAAAATTATATGAATAGTAGAAAAGTTGTATATGTGTTACGATTTATTGAGATATCAGTTGCGACTGTATTTACAATTACAACTACGATATCTTTTGATATGTGTTTGTCGGTGCTAGGCCTCTTGTTATTCTTTGCAGAATATATATTGGTATCTGATTTTGAGGATAGTTATTACCGAACAGTAGCGGTAATAACTGGAGCAGTACCAATGGCTACTTTGTTAGTCATTGATACTGTGGTATCCGGACAAATAAAGGATCGTTTATTCCCGATGGCTTGTGTATTTATATTTGTAGTAATCTTTTCTGCATTTGTAATTGCTCTCTATGCCAAGTCTGTGAATGAGTTTAATTATCAAGTGTTTACACAATCAAGATTAATTGAAGATATGAATCAGACTAATGAGGATTTAAGAATAAACCAAGAAAAAGTTAAGAAATCCAATGAGCTTTTAGGAATGCAAAAGGTAAAATTAGAGCAGGCTTACAAAGAGATTAATAGTGTTAATAATGAGATGATGATACAGAATGAGATTGTAAAATATATTTCTTCATCACTTGATATTGACAATTTGATGGCTTTGATTACGGAATCCGTACTTGAAGGAATGGGGCTTGATACATGTATATTAGTGTTAAATCAGATGGAAGAAAGCCAGATTATATATAAAGCCCGTACCAAGTATGGTATAAATGAAGATAAAGAATTTGGTGAACTAATTGAGAAAGGATACTTTGATAACTATATAGCCGATTCTAAGATCTTCGTAGATAATGATGCTGATATGAAAAAGTACTCTTTACCTACTAGAAGTGAAAAAGGGTCTGTGCTTATGGTTCCACTGGTTAAGAAAGAATCCCATATTGGACTTCTTATTGTAACACACGCAAAGAGAGATTATTTCATAAGTAATGTAGGATTCTTTGAAGGTATTGTGGCTCAATTCTTAGTTGCCATTGATAATGCACATCTATATGCTAAGATGGAGCGAATGGCTACTCATGATGGCCTAACCAGCGTATATAATCGTGGACATTTAACCAAGTGTTTCAATGAATATCTAAATACATCAATTTTAAATAAAACTTCATTAACAGTTGCATTATTTGATATTGATAAATTCAAAAAAGTTAATGATAGTTATGGACATCTATTTGGAGATGTAGTAATTAAGAAGATTGCTTCTTTAGCAAAAGAAATTGTTAAAGATTCTGGTGCTATCGTAGGCCGTTATGGAGGAGAAGAATTTGTTATTGTGTTCCCTAATTGCCGTTTAGAAGATGCACTTATATCAGTGAGTGATTTACATAAAAAAATAAGAGAAGCAGAGTTAATACATAATGGAGAGACGATTCATATTAATA
The DNA here is from genome assembly GCF_965301125.1 of Anaerosporobacter sp. NCBI lineage: Bacteria > Bacillati > Bacillota > Clostridia > Lachnospirales > Lachnospiraceae > Anaerosporobacter > Anaerosporobacter sp. The sequence continues at coordinate 22,029 of NZ_CBDLAM010000052.1, forward strand.
CAAGTATTGGAATTACTTCTTATCCAGAAACTTGTAAGAATCCAAGTGAATTATTAAATCGTGCAGATT
>NZ_CBDLAM010000053.1:0-5583 GCF_965301125.1 Anaerosporobacter sp.
ACAATATAGAGTGTAGATATCCAATAACAAAATAAAAAAAAAAAAAAACAATTCTATTACTAAATTCTCCATCTGATCACCTACTCTATTCCACGATTATAATGTCCCTTAGTATATTTTCCATTTGAAGTACTTACCCTTGTTCCATCATGTTTCTTACATAAATTAATACAGTCAGAAAGTACCGCCTTCACTTCATTAACATTCTCCATAGTAAAATCTAATCGAATTCTTTTAGGTTTTAGTTTTCTAATTTCATCTAATTGATTTAATAAATGTAATGCAGAACCATTATATATAGTATTATAACAATATCTACAATGCTTTCGAACATAGAAATTATTTTGTTTCGTATCTTTCATCTCATAATATGGATTTTCATCTTCTCGTAATCCATCGTTTCCTGTATGCTTAATACAGCCAATCGTACTATTACGTAAACATTGTGCAGATACCATTACGGTTACATGTCCATAGACAATCATATCAGCATCTTCTAAATCAAGTCCTAATAATTCCTTATAATTTAGCTCTAATGAAGTTGTAAAATGAGAAACACCTTGTTCTCTCCAGAATGCCTTTGATTCTTCATTCAAAGTATAAAGATTGGAATCTAATATAATTTCCATTGCCTCATTGTTTTCATCAAAACTTACAATATTCTTTTCTTTTAAGAATGCATATTCTTCTAAGTTTTTAATAATAATACCATCTAAGGATTCTACTAAATCATTCGTTAAGTATGATTCAAACTGATCTTTCGTATCTTTACGAAAGATTGCAGGTAATACCATATAAAATTTAATTCCTTGGGATTTCACTTTCTTGGCCGTTGCAATCATATTGCTTTTACCAACCTCATCACAATTCAGATATATTGCCTCAATTTCAGGATAAGAGATTACTGTATCTATTAATTTTGTATCTTCAAGGTGAACACAAATCTCCATAGTTTTATCTCGATTATTAGGTTTCTCATATGTCTTACTTATAACCTCATGCATACCAGAAACATTTCTTCTATATCTGCTAAGGATATCTTCTGTTAATAATGTTACCGCTTCACGACGTAGTTCATTCAACTGTCCATTTGGTATAAACAACTGTTCCTCTAGTTCAATGGATAATTCCTTTAGATAAAACGCTGTGGTATTCATCTTATTCAGTTGCTTTGTTATCTGTTCATTTGTCGCACTTTGTTTCTGAGCCTCCATTGGTTCTTCACCGTATGCTGTTATACAATGTTCTCCGTGTATGTCTGTATAGCAAAGAGTTAATTGTAACGGTAAATTACGTTTAGCTACGAACTTACCATATACCTCTTCTCTTCTTTCCGTATCCATAAACTCTTTATTAATAGTATCTAATAATTCCTGATTCTTAATGCGATACACTTCTTGTCCAACATAAATTGGTGTTTTAGCAAAGAAGTTCGTACGAATTACAGTGCCCTTCTGAGCGCCATCCTTCAGAGTAAATTCATAACTATCTTTTGCTTTAGGATTTGTAAGACTTTTTCGAATCTCAAGTAAATCTTGAGCATGAACATCTTCTGATAACTTAATTCCTGCATTATTACCTTTAACATTAACAACTTCTCCAACTAATACACCATTATGATTTGGTCTAGTTAATGCCATCATATCTTTGCCATTATGACATACATAATATCCTTTAGTAAAATTACCACGATTATACAAATCCATCAAGTCTTTTTCATCGCGCTTTAAATCATCAGCATGCTTCTCCATATAAGAGGTATATTCCTTGCGTCCTAATTTTTGATACAAGTCAACATATTTACGATACAGATGTGCAGCCAAGGCTGTATATTCTGGACGTTTCATACGTCCTTCTATCTTAAATGAGTCAATCCCTGCATCAACTAAATCAGGAATAATTGATAACGTACATATATCCTTTGGACTTAGAAGATACGAATCTTTTTCGTTAGTTAATTTCTTACCATTATAATATAAATCATATGGCATACGACATGGTTGTGCACAACGTCCACGGTTACCACTTCTGCCACCAATCATACTGCTCATTAGGCACTGTCCTGAATAACAGTAACATAACGCCCCATGTACGAAAGATTCGATCTCAAGATCCGTGTTTTCACGAATATTCTTAATTTCTTGTAAACTAAGTTCACGTGAAGTTACCAATCTATTCACTCCATAATCTTTTAGCAAGTTAGCACCTTCAGCCATCGTTAGTGTCATCTGTGTACTAGCGTGTAATGGTAAATCCGGAAAATTACGGTGTAGGAAATGCAAAACTCCCAAATCTTGAACGATTGCTGCATCTAAACCATGTTCATAATATTTTGCTATATAATTATATAACTGTGACTTAAGTTCCTCTTCTTTCAACAAAGTATTCACAGTAAGATAAAGGGCTTTATTATGAATATGCGCATAATCAATAGCTTCTATCATTCTGTCTTCATCCAGATTATTTGCATACGCTCTTGCACCGAACAAATTTCCTCCAATATATACAGCATCACAAGAAGCTGTTACCGCGGCTTTCAAACTTTCATAAGAACCTGCTGGTGCAAGTATTTCTATCTTTCTCATAATTTTTCCTTTCCTATCTATATTTACATATTGTATATAAAACTCTTTCGTATGGCATTTGACATTCCATGAGTTTAAAACGCCTAATATATTTTAACATTCATATTACATAAAAAAGCACACATAGGGCAACTGTGCAAGAATAACTATACACAGCTTGCTTCTTTCGTGCGCTTTCTAATCTATACCTAATTTCACATTCTTTACTTCATCTTGCTATCTTCTAATTCAGTCTGTAATTTAATTATTATCTTTTGAGCTTCATTATATTCGTTTTGAAGCTTTCCATATTCTTTTTGTAACGCTTCCAGTTTTGTTTGCGCTGCGATTACTTCGTGTTTTAGATCAAATAGCTCATTGCCTCTCATATCAGCTTCTTGGTCCATCTCGTTGACTTGATTCACTGCTTTAAAATAGTCATCGGCAATATTTATTTGCATTAAGATATTACGCATGTCCACATCAAGTTTGTTGAAATTTTCCATCAACTTGAATTCTGTGTGTTTTGTATTAATATAAGAAGCTATCTTTTGTAGATAATCTCCGCTCTCGTAACCACTTAATGTGTATCTTTTATTATTAATAATAACTTCTACATCATTCATCGTATTCATGTAATCCGCCCCTTAGATGTTCTAAACACGCATCCGTGTCATTTTACTCAACAATATTACAATCTACCTCAATTATAGTATTTTCTTTATAAAATGACAAGTTATTTCTGATTTTGTTCTAAGCCAAAGTGCCTATAACATAAATCAGTCACCATTCTACCTCTAGGAGTACGCACAATCAAACCATTTTGAATCAAATACGGTTCATATACATCTTCGATTGTTCCAGAGTCTTCACCAATTGCGGCGGCAATGGTATCAAGACCTACAGGACCACCCGTAAATTTATCTATCATAGTAAGTAGGATTTCGCGATCGATATGATCTAGACCTAATTTATCTACTTCAAGTAAATCTAGTGCAAAATTGGCTACTTCTTTAGTAATCTTACCATCGTATTTCACTTGTGCAAAGTCCCTAACTCTTTTCAATAGACGATTGGCAAGTCTTGGAGTTCCTCTAGAACGTCTTGCCATCTCCATTGCACCATCTTCGTCAATTTCGACTTTAAAGACACCTGCAGATCGCATAATTATTGTCTTTAATTCTTCGTTGGTGTAAAACTCTAATCGGTGTACTACACCAAAACGATCACGTAATGGTGCTGTTAACATCCCCGCTCTTGTCGTTGCACCTACAAGAGTAAACTTCGGTAAATCCAACCTAATTGATCTAGCAGAAGCTCCTTTTCCAATTATTATATCAATTGCGTAGTCTTCCATTGCAGGATATAGTACTTCTTCTACTTGTCGATTCAACCGATGTATCTCATCAACAAACAGTAAATCTCCTTCCTGTAGATTATTCAAAATTGCTGCCATCTCACCTGGTTTTTCAATAGCTGGGCCTGATGTGACTTTGAGATTTACATCCATTTCATTGGCTATGATACCTGCTAGGGTTGTCTTACCAAGACCTGGCGGTCCATAAAACAAGACATGATCTAGAGCTTCCCCTCGTTGTTTTGCTGCTTCGATATAAACTTTTAGATTATCCTTTGCCTTCTTTTGCCCGATGTAATCCTTTAATAATTTAGGTCTAAGACTATTCTCAATCTTATAGTCTTCTTCCATTAATTCTGTTGATATAATTCGTTTTTCCATGCTTAGCCTCCGAAAGTTATATTACCCAATATTCCATTATGAACCTGATACCCACAAAAGCCTCGATGAGCTATAATAACGATATCTTCTTTAAACTTAATTTTAAAATATCTTCTGTATCCATATCTGGTGTTATGTCAATTCCTCTAACAGCTTTCAACGCTTCAGTATTCGTATAACCTAGTGCAACTAGTGCTTGTATAGCTTCGTTTTTTGCATTTGTATCAGAAGTCCCACTGGCTGTATCCATAGAAGTTTTAGATAATTTCTGTTCGAAAGCATCTTCTAACTTTAACTTATCCTTTAATTCTAATATTAATTTACTTGCAGTTTTGGCACCAATACCAGGAGCTTTGGCAATTGCTTTCGCATCATCAGCAAGAACTGCAAATCTTAAATCATCTGGTGAAATTGTAGACAAGATTCCAAGTGCACCTTTAGGTCCAATACCATTTACCGTTATAAGCAGCTTGAATACTTGTAAATCATCTCTTGATAAAAATCCATACAGACTTAAAATATCTTCTCTCACATAAAGATAAGTATAGATTTTGACCTCTTCTCCTGTTGATGGTAATTCGTTCATGACAGATAACGGAACTTTAATATCATAACCTATTCCGCCATTCTCAACAACGATTCCATCTTCATATATACTATCTAATTCACCCTTTATAAATGATATCATTTTGTTAACCCTTTCTTATACCGTTAAACTTAAATTGACGCCATAATGCGAAAATCAAGCATTTATTATATTGATATTATACCGATTCATGTCTCTAAAATCAAGATACTATAGAATTTTCTCGAATATTTGTTCGATAAATATATTCGTTAAAATGGCGCTAAGGAAATTGGCAAACTATTTTCAAATTCCGATCGTTTTACTATAATAATTTTAGACAGTTGAACATGGTATTGCTAACCACTCAATTGTTAAGAGTTTATTGTAATAGTCCCTATAAAGCTACTGCACAGGCTTAGGGTATATTACGAAATTCTACATAACACCCTTATGTGCGAACAACTTGTCCGAAGTGATTGCTATAGATATAGCAATCAATATGTTCGCCGTAAACCTCTCCTACGCAGATAGCACGAATTTGAATCCCTTGCAAATTCGTGCTATTCATGCATAATGGGACTTATTTTTAAAATTTATCACAAAATTTGATATATTCCTATAGACGTTATGACTATTTTCTTATATAATCCATTAGAGAAATCTTTAATGGACCTTATTAGAAATTTCGTTTGAATAGGAGGGAACCATATGTC
>NZ_CBDLAM010000053.1:5593-22019 GCF_965301125.1 Anaerosporobacter sp.
CATATGTCAAGTAAAATAATAAATATACATTCTATTTTTTTATTTCTTCAAAAGATTCGTCTGAAAATGAATGATTTTACATATACCATACTTTTGATACTATGTTCAACCTTATTTGCATTCTTATTATTCTTCTTCGCGGGTAAGAATTCTACCAACATAACGTTAGTGTATATACTTGCATTAATATTAACCTCAAGATATACAGATAGCTACCGTTATGGTATTTGTTCCTCATTAGTTTATGTTATTTTAGTAAATTACTTTTTTACATATCCGTATTTTACACTTGATTTTACTTTATCAGGTTACCCCATTACATTTTTTGTAATGCTTATAATTGCTTTGATAACTAGCGCAGCAACCTCACATCTAAAAATACAAGCAAAGTTACTATCAGAGCGTGAAGAAATGTTGCAAAAGGCAGATAAAGAAAAAATGAGAGCAAACTTGTTACGTGCAATCTCTCATGATTTAAGGACACCCTTAACAAGTATAATTGGTACTGCAGCAACTTACCTAGAGAGTAATACCCTATCAGATGAAGAACGAACGGTACTTCTAAAGCATATTTATGATGATTCAACATGGCTTTTACATATGGTGGAAAATTTGTTATCCATTACAAGAATTCAAGATACAGAAACGAAAGTAAAGAAAACTGAAGAAGCTGTCGAAGAAGTTATATCAGAAGCTATTAGTCGTTTTAAAAATCGACAACCAGATGCTATACTGGAAGTAAAAATCCCCGATGAATTACTCGTTGTACCTATGGATCCATTACTAATCGAACAAGTTATCATTAACTTGCTAGAGAACGCCTGGGTACATTCTCACAGTACACATGCAGTTACCTTTTCAATTACTCATAATTCTGAGGAAGTTGCATTTCATATTAGAGATTATGGTATCGGGCTTCCGCCAGAACAAATCTCATCAATTTTTGATGGAATGACAGCTGTCTCAACCCAAACCATTGACGGTAACAGAGGCATGGGGATTGGTTTATCAATATGTAAGACCATTATAGAAGCACACAAAGGATCAATCATAGTTAAGAATTGCAATCCAGGTGCTGAATTTGTATTTACTTTACCTAAGGAGGATTGTTATGAATGTTAAGTTTACTGTTCTAATTATTGAGGATGAAGAGAATATATCCAGTTTCATAAAAAATTCATTAATAAATCATGATTACAAAGTTCTATTAGCACAAACAGGGCATCAAGGTCTCTCCCTAATCAATTCGCAATGCCCAGATATTATATTATTAGATTTAGGGCTTCCGGATATGAATGGATTAGAAATTATTAAAAGTGTCCGTAGTTGGTCAAGTATCCCAATTGTTGTAGTATCCGCTCGTACACAAGAATACGAGAAGGTGGAGGCACTGGATCTAGGTGCTGATGATTACATAACAAAACCCTTTGGAACGAATGAGTTAATTGCTCGTATTAGAACCTCACTTCGTCACAGCAATCGACTACTCAATGATACGCCTCTATATAAGCGCCCATATCAATGTGGTAACTTATTTATTGATTTTAGTAAACGAATTGTTATGATTAATAAACAGGAAGTACACCTAACGCCTGTCGAATATAAAATTGTCTCTCACCTTGCACAAAACTCAGGAAAAGTGGTAACACACTCTTCGTTAATGACATACGTATGGGGTCCATATACAGATACGGATAATAAAATACTCCGTGTAAACATGGCTAATATTCGCAGGAAACTAGAAAAAAATCCTGCAGAACCTGAATATATCTATACTGAGGTTGGTATTGGTTACCGAATGAAAGAAGATGAATTTTCTAACTAAGTTGTTTTTACTAATAATATGAAGTTAAAAATAAATCCAAAAAGATGTGTGCCTATGGTGTATATTTAATGTACACCATAGGTATTCAACTTTTTGGATTTGTTTTATACAATTATACAGTTTCAACTTTAATCATATTCGTTGTTCCAGATATTCCAATTGGAACACCAGAAGTTATTACAATCACATCGCCTTCTTCAATATGGCCTTTTTCTTTTGCTGTAGTTATTGCATGATCAAATAACTCGAAAACCTCTTTCTTTTCCTTAAGTAAGATTGGCTCAACCCCCCAAGAGAGATTTAACTGTCTACTTACTCTCTCTTCTGTAGTACAGCCTATAATACTACATGAAGGACGATAACGAGATATCATACGTGCTGATCTACCTGATTTTGTTACTGTCACAATTGCTTTCGCATTCAAATCTAGTGCTGTAGTACAAGTAGCATGAGAAATTGCATCTGTTATATCAGGATTTGCTTTTCTATTCTTTGAGAAAAAACGCTTTCTATAATCAATATCTGCTTCTGTCTTCAAGGCTATTCTTACCATTGTCTTCAAGGCTTCCACTGGATAATGTCCAGCCGCTGTCTCACCCGATAACATAATAGCACTTGTTCCATCATAGATCGCATTAGCTACATCTGTAGTCTCCGCTCTAGTAGGTCTTGGGTTTTTAATCATAGAATCTAACATTTGAGTTGCTGTAATTACTTGCTTACCAGATCCATAAACTTTCTGGATGATCATCTTCTGAATAACTGGAACATCCTCTAAGGGAATTTCAACTCCCATATCACCTCTAGCAATCATTATACCGTCTGATACCTGAATAATCTCATCAATATTATCAACACCTTCTTGATTTTCAATCTTTGCGATTATATTGATTTTACTTCCATTATTATTTTCTAGTAACTCTCGAATCTGCAGTACATCTTCTGCCGATCGTACAAATGAAGCAGCAATAAAATCAACTTCTTGACTAATACCAAAGATAATATCCCCTTTATCCTTCTCACTTAAAAAAGGCATAGTTAGATGTACCTCGGGTATATTAACTCCCTTATGACTAGAGACATCTCCTTCATTCTCAACTTCACATATAATATCTTTACCTTCTATTGCAACAACCTTGGTTTCAATCAAACCATCATCAAACAAAATTCTTGAACCAATCTCTACATCTTGATATAGCTCTGGATATGTGATACTAGCACCATTTTCATCTCCTAGCATTGAATCATAATATAGACGAAATATTTGTCCTGTTTGTAGATGAACCTTATCATTCTTAAAATCTTCAAGACGAATCTCAGGTCCTTTCGTGTCTAATAACATTCCTACAGGCTTATTGTACTTCTCTCTAGACTCACGTACAATACGCATACGATTTCCATGTTCATTATGATCTCCATGTGAGAAGTTAAACCTTGCTACATTCATTCCTTCTTTTACTAACGCATCAATAACGCCATCCTTTTCGGTAGATGGTCCCATGGTACAAATAATTTTTGTTTTTCTCATGATGGTTTGCCTCCTTGTTGTTTTCGTGAAATAAGTTAAGCCATACTATTCTTAGGATTTTTTCCTTTTGAATCTGTTTTACTTTTTTTAATTTTTCTTAATTCCCACATGCCCCATATAATACTAGCTATACAGATTGTTGAATAGCAACCACTTATTACACCAACAAACATAGGCAAGGCAAATTCTGTAATGGAAGTTATTTGAAATATATAAGAAGCTACTAATATAATTAATACACACATTCCTGTTGTAACTGAAGTATTGACTGATCTACGAAATGTTTGTGATATACTCTCATTAATAAGAGATATTTTGTCCTGTTTAGGATTTATTCCACTATTTTCTCGTATACGGTCATAGATAACAATTGTATCATTAATAGAGTAACCTATAATAGTTAATGTTACCGCAACAAAGGAATCATTTAATGGAATCTTAAATACCACAAACGCAAAGAACACAATCAAAACATCATGTAACAAAGCTATCATTCCTGTTATACCTGCTGCTAAACCATGAATAGTTGAAAAACGTATCCATACATATAATATAATGAAGACTACAGATAGTAAAATTGCTATTCCTGAATTCTTTAGTGCCGTAGCTCCTATATATGGTTCTACCGCATAGGTTTCTGATAAGGTAGCTTTATAAGTTTTATTTAGTCCTTCCGTTATACTCTTTTGTTCTTCTGGTGAGATCCCACCATTTCCTGCAAGAGTAACAATAATTTGTTTATCATCATTTTGTCTATTATTTGATATCTGAACAGTTACAGGTCTATCTGTTATATCTGAAATAGCATCTTTAACAGTAGCTGTAACCACATCGCTTTCAACTGTATAGGTAAGTACAACACCTCCTGTAAATTGTGTATCTAACTTAACTCCATTTACAAATGAAAATACGATTCCTGCTATAATTAAAGTTCCTGATATGAAAGCATACTTCTTTTTATTTTCAAAGAATTTACGAATTTTAGTATCTTTCTTTCTAGTAAAATATTTTTCTTTATTATATTTTTTAAATTCTAATATCCCTAAAAGAAGATTTTTTGAAACACTTACACCAACAATTAAGTTAAATATCATACCCATTAATAGTGTGTAACCAAAACTCAACATAGAACCCGAACCAAAAATCATTAGAATAATCGCTATAATAGCTGTTGTAAAGTTTCCATCAAATACAGATGAAAAGGCATTCTTATATCCATTTCTAACAGCTGTTCTAACGGTTAATCCTTTCTTTATTTCATCTGCGATTCTTTCAGATATGATAATGTTGGTATCCACTGCCATACCAATAGAAAGAATAACACCTGCAATACCTGTCAAGGTCAACGTATACTGTGGTACTGATACTGATAATAATTGTAGTGCCACCTGTAAAATAAGCGTTAAACAAGCAATAATACCAGGTAATTTGTACATGACAATCATGAATACGCATATTAATGCAATGGCTATTGCTCCTGCCATAACCATAATATGTAATGCTTGATTACCTAGTGTTGGGCTAATCGTACTAAAGTTAGTAGTCTTTAATGAAAATGGTAATGCACCTGCATTAATCTTATCAGCTAACTCCTTAGCTTCTTTATATGAGCCCATATTATCAATAACACCTTTTCCACCAGCGATTTTAGCTTGTACTGTTGGATTGGATATCTGTTCTTCATCCATATAGATGCCCATATTCTTTCCTATTAGATTACCAGTTGCTTCTTCAAACAATTGGGCTCCTTTTGTATCAAAAGTAAGACTAACCAAATAATTTGTTCCAACACCAGAGGTATCTTGTCCTGGTTCTGCGCTTATTATATTTTTACCTTCTATGAGAATATTACCATCTGGATCACGGAAAGAAAGTTTAGCCATCTCTCCTAATTCAGCAATTGCTTCTTCTGGATTGAAACTTGTCTCACCAGATTTCCAAGGGAATCTTACTATAATATATCCTCCCTCTTTATCTATCGTTACTTCTCGATCGGCAATATTTTTTGAATCCAAACGAGCTTCTATAATCGTTCTTGCAGAATCAAGTTCAGAAGATGTCGGCTTTCGATCAATCCCATCTGCTTCAAATACCGCTTCTACGCCACCACGTATATCGATTCCATACCTCATTTCTCTAACTGACTTTACAGAATCGCCCATTCCCAGAATTGCTATCGCAACAAAAGCCGCAATAATACCTAAAAGAATAAAAAACTTACTTTTACTAGGCTTCACCTTTATGTCCTCCAATCTTATTCCGCTATGTAGTAATCTTAGCTTTAATACCTATACATCCAGATACATTTTAACACATTCATTTCGCAAGATACGCTAAGATACCGCTAATATTCCATGGTAATTTTCACTTAAGAGATTTACTTTATTATCACTTTATGATAATTTCATTTCCACTTTTTTCTTTTTATGGTATGATAGAAATAACGTAAACAATAGAATGTTATCTCTATGAACTTTCTATCATTTTTGATTATTATCTAAGGGGGTTTACAATGATATCTATAATTACTAATCAAATTGGGTATAGATGCAAAGATAAGAAGATTGCCGTATTCCGAGGCGTGTCTAATACCTCATTCTCAGTTATTGATTCCCATACAGGCAAGGATATCTACACTTCTTATGTATCAGCACCTATGAACAATCCTTCATCTAATGAGACCATTGTACTTGGGGATTTTTCATCTATCACTACTCCAGGTACCTATCAAATTAAGATGGATAACTATGGCGTATCTTATCCATTTGTTATTGATCAAGATGTATACAAGCCAATCTTAAAAGATCTATTTCGCATGTATTATCTGCAACGTTGTGGATGTGAAGTTTCTAAAGAGCTTGGAGGTATCTACGCCCATCCTGCATGTCATAACAGTTTTGCAACAATCTATAGAACAGACAAAAAAATTGATGTATCTGGTGGCTGGCACGATGCTGGCGATTACGGCCGTTATGTTGTTGCTGCTGCAGTTACTATTGCCGACTTGCTTTATGCATATGAAAGAAATTGTAGTATATTTGAGGGGAATTTTAATATACCAGAAAGTAAATCTAAGGTTCCCGATATCCTTTGCGAAGTACGATATGAGCTTGACTGGATGCTAAAAATGCAAGATCCAGAAACAGGTGGTGTCTACCATAAAGTTACCTGTGCTTCTTTCCCTGGATTCGTAATGCCAGAAGAAGAGATAGAACCGCTTATTGTAGCTCCTATATCCACAACCGCTACTGCTACTTTCGCTGCTTGTTTAGCATTAGCAATACCTTTTTACTATAACTATGATCAAGAGTTTTGCAAAACATGTTACATAGCAGCCTCAAAAGCTTGGGAAGCGTTAGAAAATTTGGATATACCAGAAGGTTTTATAAATCCTGATGGTATCGTAACTGGTGAATACGCAGATAAAACACAAACTGATGAAATATATTGGGCTGCAGCTGAAATGTATAAATTAACAGGAAAATCTCAATATCATGAAGCTTTCAAGAAACTTGTTACTGAAAAAGTATGGCATGGCTATGGTTGGGAAGATGTTGGAAGCTTTGGTAATCGTGCATATCTGACGACAAGCTTTCCAGTAGATAACGAAGTTGTAGATAAGATAACTGCTTCTATGAAAGATTATGGAAAACAATTATTAGATGCTTCTTCAAAAGATGGTTATGGTATATCTCTTGGTACAGAATATATTTGGGGAAGTAATATGGTCGTTGCAAATAATGGAATGGCATTACTTGATTCGTATCGCCTAACAAAAGACAAAGACTATTACTTTGCTGCTAAGTCACACCTAGATTATCTTTTAGGAAAAAATCCTATGGCGATGTCTTATGTAACTGGATATGGCACTGTTAGTCCAACTAATCCTCATCATAGACCAAGTATTGCTAAGAAAAAACCAATGCCAGGAATGCTTGTCGGCGGTCCTGACGCTGGTCTGCATGATCCTCAAGCAGTTGCTGCACTTACTGGAAAGTCTCCTGCAAAGTGCTATATTGACCATTATGACAGTTATTCAACCAACGAAATCACAATATATTGGAACTCTCCATTAATATATCTATTAGCAGAATTTATGTAGTTGTTATATTAACAGACAAATCCAAACAAAAAACAATCCCAAAGTTGTGCCAGTGGTGATAAGAAATATCCCCCATATAGCATTCAACATTTTGGGATTGTATTTTATATTTTATATATATTATTTTTGTTCTTCTAATACATCTTCTTTTAATTTAGGATTAAATTCTTGTTTTCTTAACATTGCAATCTCATGCTTATATGGTGCATATGACTTCTTAGGATCCTCAACTGATGGAATATATGGAGTCTCTAAGATCTTTGGTATTGCCTCAAAATCTGGATGAAAAACAACTCTGTGGATTGCATCAAATCCAATATGTCCGAAACCTATATTCTCATGACGATCTTTACCTGCACCTCTTGGATTCTTGCTATCGTTAATATGAAAGACTGCAATTTGATCTTTACCAACTACTTTGTCAAATTGTTCAATAACACCATCAAAATCATTAACAATATCATATCCACTGTCATGTACATGACAAGTGTCAAAACAAACACGTAGTTTGTCATTATAATGTACACCATCATAGATACGTGCAAGTTCCTCAAAGGAACGCCCTATCTCACTACCTTTACCCGCCATAGATTCCAATGCAATATACACATCCGTATCCTTAGTAAGTACCTCATTCAGACCTTTAATAATTTGACTCGTTCCTATATCCTCACCAGCTCCAACATGTGCACCTGGATGAAGTACTAAGACTTTACTTCCCATTGCTCTCGTTCTCTCTAATTCAAGAGCCAGGAAATCAACTGCCAATTCAAATGTTTCAGGCTTTACACTATTGCCAAGATTAATAATATATGGCGCATGAATAATTAAATCCTGTAAACCATGCTCTTTCATGTACGCTTGACCAGCTTCAATATTCAATTGATTTACATCTTTTCTTCTAGTATTCTGAGGTGCTCCTGTATAAACCATTAACGTATTCGCTCCATAAGATGCAGCTTCCTTTGCTGATCCAAGAAACATCTCTTTTCCACTTAACCCTACATGGGAACCTATTTTTAATTGATACTCATTCATTTTATTACCTATTTATTTCTATTACCTTTCTATTTATAAAATACTTTACCTACATCTGTGTAGAGAAGATATTTAAAACACTCTGATAAATCTTCAAGCCAAGTGGCCTGCTCTTCCATTCTGCATACGTTATCTCTTTACATTGCTTTAATGTCTTAGTAAAATCATCTTTAATATCCTTAATTATTTTATCCTCTGACATAAAAACACCACACTCATTTTCTAATAAGACACCATAATTATAATTCGTAAGAATTTTAACATGCTTTTTATCAGGAATAAATGGAGTTATAATCCTTACATCTACACCGCTTCTAGCCGCCATAATAAGAGCTAGTTGCATATCCTCCTCTATTACAAGATATGGCGTGGTAATGTATAGATAATCATTAGCGGAATGTATGATTTGCTTATATATGTTTTCTATTGGGTTACTTGGATTATTCACAGGTCCATCTGAGATTACACAGGCAAATGTTTGATTTGGCTTAAACACCATAGTAGGTTTATATACTGTATAATCAAGATACTCTCCAGTACTGGCGACTTCCCACATTTGTAGAAATGTCACAGTTAGTCCCCATACCGCTTCACCAAAAACACGAACCGCGGTATCCTTCCAAACACCAAATCTTTCTATTAAATTCGCATATTCATCAGCAATGTTCATACCTCCAGTGTAACCGATATTACCGTCTATCACAACTATCTTCTGATGAGAACGGTAATTCATATATAATTTGTCTGTATATTTGTGTATTGGATTGAATATACGTACTTGAAATCCTTCACTTTCAAGCATCTTTTTAAAATTCTTTGGCGTACGTATCATTGCACCAAAATCATCATATAAGAACTTAACTTCTACCCCTTCTTTTATTTTTTCTAAAAGTATTGAATGAAGTGCATCCCATAAACCACCTTCTGCAACAATAAAGAATTCAATCAAAATAAATTGCTTCGCATTTCGAATATCGTCAAACATAGCATCAAAGGTATCTTCTCCCATAGGATAATAGCTAATCTCATTATTTTTAAACATTGGAAAACCTTCCGATACCATATAGTTAGAAACTCGTTCAATTTCTTTGTATTCTTCACGTATTTCTTTTAAAATAGCTTCATCATAATTGAAGAAAGTATTACCTCTCTCAATCTTTGCTTTAATATTATTTGTCAATTTCTTATTCGCAGTTGATTTTCCCCAAAGAGCAAACATGATATGTCCCGAAATTGGAAATAATAAAACAATACAAATCCACGCAATTTTAAAGGAAGCAGAACGATTATCATTTATTAATGTTATAACTACTAACAAACTTAATACTTCCAATATTACATAAAAATATACCGTGAAACTTCTTAACCAAAAGGATAGCCATATTAGAGCGGAAAATTGAACCAGTACTAATATTGCAACTAAACCTCCTCTAAAGAAGCCACTAAGATGGCTCTTCCACTTCCCTTTAATCTCCTTAATTTTCATACTCTTATCTCCCACCTATTATCGGATATAAACAACCCTCTAAAACATTATCTTATAATCAATCCTATCCTTTCTTCCTTTATTTATTTAATTCTACTTGTCTTGATTTTTATTTTTCAACCTATTTTCTCTTATTTCACGTAAACGCGCACGCAAATCTGTTAACATATATTCATTATTCGTTGACTTCATATTAGGGAAAGCCTTTAATAAACGACGTTGAATAATATGTACATGGTCTGAATGTCTAGAGTATTTTTCTCTCCATACATGGATTTTTTCTTCAATTTCAGTGTAAAGTCCACTATGTTCCTTATTTTCCTTTGTTTCCTCTATACGTTCTCGTAAGTTTTCTAAGAATTCAGCTAAATTTCCATTTTCAAGCTTCTTACGTATTTCTTCTGCTGAAGTATATATTTTCCTACTCTCTATATAGTTTGCAAATTCTTCTCGTAACTTACGCATACTTGTAAGTTTTTGATTTAACTTCAATGTTGAAATAACCGTTGACACTAAATCAGCTAAAATAATTACCATTATAATAATGGCAAGTACCTCTCCTATACTTCGAGGGATCTTATGTATCAAAGAATCTGATAGTGGTTTTAAGAACACTGTCATAATCACTGATAACGCACCCCAGAATAAGGATACAATTGGACATATTCTTCCTTGCACATTATAACGATGATTACTATAATCCCACCATTTAGCATGAAACAGTTTTTCCATTACATATGAGGTTACAAACTCTAATATAGTCGCTAATAGCATACCGCCAAGAAATACTAAAAACAGATTCTTAGACACAGGGTCAAGAATGATACAGATTAGCAACGCCCCAGCACCGTATATTGGAATAATAGGACCATTCAAGAAACCACGGTTAACATAAGATTTGCGTCTGATTGATACCAGGCAGGATTCGTATATCCAACCCAATATACTATACAATAAAAAAGTATAGAAAATATAGTATAAATCAAAACCTAAAATCTTAGCACTAAACATAGTCTTTCCTCTTTCCTGTAAAATAATAGCCCAAAGCTCCTTATTATTTTAACATAAAATATATAAAAAACCTAGCTCAATAAAATGCTGTGTCTGAAACGATGTGTTATGCTTGCTATCAGAATAAAACCTTGCTATAATCGTTTAAAGAATACTTATATTATTGATATATTATTTAATTTTATTTTTGATGTTATTACTTTAGAAAGAGGATGACCTATGATAACAATTGAGAAAAAACTATCTGTCTCATCTGTTTATTCATTCCGCAATCAAATACCCTATGAAGATATGGTATTCTTCGATATTGAAACAACTGGTTTTTCTCCAAATAACACAATCTTATATTTAATAGGTTGTGCATACTATAGAGATAATTCCTGGAATTTAATTCAATGGTTTGCAGATGATAACACGAGTGAGAAGAAGGTTCTTCATTCCTTCTTTGACTTCATTAAAGACTACAAAGTATTAATTCATTTTAATGGAGATGGATTTGATATTCCGTATATTCTTAAAAAATGCGCAAAGTTAGGGCTTGATTATACCTTCGATACGATTGAAAGTTATGATATATATAAGAAAACACTACCTTATAAGAAATTATTTAAATTAGAGAATTTTAAGCAAAAGACAATTGAACAATTCTTACACATTTCAAGAAACGACACTTTCTCAGGTGGTGAACTAATTCAAGTATACGCTAATTACCTTGGTATGAAGAAACTTGAACAACTAAAAAGTCGCAACCACGAGATTTCACCTGTTAAGAATCTTGAAGCTCGCATTCAATCCACGAATGGTACATCGGATTCTTCTGATTCTTCCTTATTGCTTCAACAACTTCTTCTACATAATGAAGAAGATGTACAAGGAATGTTGCCACTTACGCAGATACTTGCTTATCGAGATCTGTTTGATGACTACTATTCAAATATCAATGCTACAGTAGAAAAAGACCAACTAACGATTCATTTTACTCTCTCCTCTGAGATACCTCAAAATGTTAGTTATGGTACTGACTTAATTTATTTTAGCGCCTGTGGTAATCAAGCTCTTGTTAAAATTTATCTTTACCAAAATGAATTGAAATTCTTCTATGACAATTATAAGGATTATTATTACCTTCCAAAAGAAGATACAGCAATTCATAAAAGTGTAGCTTTCTATGTGGATAAGAACTTTCGAACTCGTGCGAAAGCTGCAAATTGTTATAGTAAGAAAACAGGACGTTTTGTTCCTCAATATGAAGAACTCTATACCCCTTACTTTAAAATTGATTATAATGACAAATATTCTTACGTTGAAGTTACTGATGAATTCTTACATGACACAGAAAAAATCAAATCCTATGTATCCCATATTTTAAAACATCTACTTAATAAATAGCAAAAAACCCCTACAACCTTTGATTACTCAAGGTTGTAAGGGTTTAAGAAATTATTCTGCAGAGATAATCTCTTTTTTGTTATATGAACCGCAAGCTTTACAAACTCTATGTGGAATCATTAATTCTCCACATTTGCTACATTTAACTAAGTTTGGAGCAGTCATTTTCCAGTTTGCTCTACGGCTGTCTCTTCTTGCTTTTGAAGATTTATTCTTTGGACAGATAGACATGAGTACACCTCCTTAAAATATAACTGATTTACTACAATCAATTACTTTGAATTATTGAAGATATCAAGGATAGCTGACATTCTTGGGTCTAAGCTTGTGCTTTCGCAATTGCAAGTTCCCTTATTAAGATTCTTACCGCACACATTACAAATTCCTTTGCAATCATCGGAACAAACAACTTTCATAGGAAAATCAATTAGAATCTCGTCATAGACAAGTTTGTCTACATCTAAATCATATCCATTAATATAATTCATTTCATCTAGTTCCTCGATACGTTCTTCCTCTGTCTTTCCAAAATCAATTTCTTTTGATATGGAGATATCTAGAGTAGTCTCAACGTCTTCGAGACATCTGCTACAAGGAATCATAAGTACAATTCTCGTGTCTCCTTCTATTAATAACTTCTTCTTACCAAGGTTGGTAATCGTAAGTTCAAGAGGATTCTTCACTTTAAATTCATATGTTTCTCGTCGTAGCTTGAAGTTCTCCAACTCAATTGGAGCCGATATTCTTTCGACTTTGTCAGGAACTAACATAATCTCAGATAAATTAATGATCATAGTTATCTCCGATCTGTGAACTAACTTTATTTCACACTTTTAATATTATACATACTGTGCCATACTTTGTCAACCATTTATTTGTCGATTTGTACAGTTGTATGTATGATATTCCTTGCGTTTCACAGAGGATAATATATGAATTAAGAGGGCTACCAATGTGGTAGCCCGTCAAATTTTCATAACTAATAAATTAGATTAAAGCTACTGTTTCTCTTGCAATTGCAAGTTCTTCATTAGTAGGTATAATAGCAACTTTAACTTTGGAATCTGGAGTAGAGATCAAAATATCACTACCTCTCTTAGCATTGTTTTCTTTATCTAATGTAATTCCAAGGTATCCTAAATAACTAACAACATCAGCACGAACTAAGTCGTCATTTTCACCAATACCAGCTGTGAACGCAATTGCATCAACACCATTCATAGCTGCAACATATGCACCGATGTATTTTGCTACGCGGTATGAGAATACAGCAAGCGCTTGTGTTGCAAGAACGTTACCTTCTTGTGAAGCTGCAGTTAAATCTCTAAAGTCACTTGATAATCCACCGGACATACCTTGAACACCAGATTCTTTGTTAAGAATTGTCATGATTTCAGATATAGTTTTTCCTTCTTTGTTCGCAATGAATTCAATAATTGCAGGATCAAGATCACCACTACGAGTACCCATTAAAAGACCTTCTAATGGAGTAAGACCCATACTTGTATCTACTGATTTACCGTTTAATACTGCTGAAACACTAGCTCCGTTTCCTAAGTGACAAACGATAATCTTAGAATTGTTGATATCTAAACCAGCGAATTCAGCCATTCTTTTTGATACAAAGTTATGGCTTGTTCCGTGGAAACCATATCTTCTAATTTTATATTTATCATAGTATTCGTTTGGAAGACCATATAAATATGCCTTTGCTGGCATTGTTTGATGGAAAGCTGTATCAAATACTGCTACCATTGGTACATTAGGCATAAGTGCTTTACAAGCATTAATACCAATTAAGTTTGCTGGATTGTGTAATGGAGCAAGATCGTTACATTCTTCAATTGCTTTCATTACTTCATCATTGATTACTACTGAATGAGCGAATTTTTCTCCACCATGTACAACTCTGTGTCCAACTGCTCCGATTTCATCAAGTGATTTAATTACACCGTTTTCTGGATCAACAAGTGCATCTAAAACAATTTTAATTGCTGTTTCATGAGTTTCCATAGCAACATCTTTTTCTACTTTTGCACCAGCCTCTGATTTGTACTTAAATTTACCGTCAATACCGATTCTTTCACAGATACCAGATGCTAATGCCTTTTCTGTATCTGCATTAATTAATTGATATTTTAAAGATGAACTTCCACAATTGATAACTAATACGTTCATAAAAACCTCCTATAATAATAGTACAACTAATACTATTTCCCTTTTCTCAATATTCTAATCACAAGATAGTCGCACCAAGCAAAAATTACATACTTGGTGCGACAGAACTTAAAAATTAATTATAATATTAATTTGTAGCAGCTGCCTGTACAGCAGTTATTGCAATAACGCCAACAATATCATCTGCACAACATCCTCTTGATAAATCATTAACTGGTCTAGCAATACCTTGGGTAATTGGTCCATATGCTTCTGCTTTTGCTAAACGTTGTACTAATTTGTAACCGATATTTCCTGCATCAAGATCAGGGAATACTAATACGTTTGCCTTACCAGCAATTTCGCTGTCTGGTGCTTTAGAAGAACCAACACTAGGCACGATTGCTGCATCTGCTTGTAATTCACCATCTATTTTAATTTCTGGATATAATTCTTTTGCAATTTTAGTTGCTTCAACCACTTTATCAACATCAGCATGCTTTGCACTACCTTTTGTTGAATGTGATAACATAGCTACAACTGGTTCTTCTCCAACTAATAATTCAAAACTCTTAGCTGATGAACTTGCTATAGCTGCTAATTCTTCTGCATTAGGATTTTGATTTAATCCTGCATCTGAGAAGATGAATGTTCCGTTAGAACCATATTCGCAATTTGGAACAACCATTAAGAAAAATGCCGAAACAAGCTTAGTGTTTGGAGCTGTCTTAAGAATTTGTAAAGATGGTCTTAAAACATCAGCTGTTGCATGACAAGCACCAGCAACCATACCATCTGCATCCCCTGCTTTAACCATAGTTACACCAAAGAATAAATAATCTTTTGTTAAAAGTTCTTTTGCTTTCTCTGGAGTCATTCCCTTATTCTTACGAAGCTCAACAAGTAAATCTATGTAAGCATTCAATTTATCTGAATTCATAGGATCTACGATAGTAGCTTGTGAGATATCTAGACCGTCCGCACCCTTTTCAATTTCTTCTTTATTACCAACTAAAACTAAATTTGCAATACCTTCTGATAAGATTTTAGAAGCAGCTTCTAAAGTTCTTCTGTCATTCGTTTCTGGTAATACAATTGTTTTCTTATTTTGTTTTGCTCTTTCCTTAATAGCATCAATAAATCCCACGATTATATCTCCTTTCGTTTTTGGCAATAGACCATAATGCTATGTTTATTGTCATAAATCAATCTTGTATACATTATACTCTATATGTTTATTGTATACAAGCACTTTTTTAAATACAATTCAACAAACATAAGATTAAATTTTATATACATTTACCAATTGCTTGTCCCATTTGAATCATAGTTTCATAACCTTCTTCTGTATTTGTCAACAAATTCTGGCTTAATTTTACTTTATGAGAGTCTAACAGTAATGCAATACTTGAACCACCGAATTCAAATCTCCCCTTTTCCTGTCCCTTCGTAACTTCTAATTCCTGATGATAGTTAGAAATCTTACCAACCATTAAAGCCCCAACTTCCATCTGAATAACATCTCCAAACTCTTTCGTTTCAATTACTGTATATTCTCTTGTATTTTCTTTATATATTTTTACATAATCATTTGCAATAGGATTAACAGTATGAAGAATTCCCTTGATACGATAATTCTTACCTTTGTAACCATTCACAGGATAACAATATCTATGATAATCGTCAACTGTAAGTCTTACAACAACAAGATATCCCCCTCTATATTGCTCTGCCAACTCCTTATTACGTAGAAGACTTGCAACCGTATATTTCGTATTCTTAATAGTAACTACTAATTTATCTGATATTTCATAGGCACTTACTTTACCATCTGATGGAGATACAATAGTATCCTCTCTTTCGTCTACTGGTCTTATTTCCTTCTTAATC
>NZ_CBDLAM010000054.1:0-21869 GCF_965301125.1 Anaerosporobacter sp.
CTATTATAAGTAATTACGAGCGTACAGCATTAATTGATCGACTGGAAACCCTTTATCTAAAAGATGAACTTACACACTTTTGGAATTTAAAAGGATTAAAGAAATATTATAATTCTCTACTTCTGGACAAAAACAGTTTGGATAATCCTATTATGGTAATTACTCTCCATATAGATTGTTTGGAACAGATTCAAACACAATATGGTATACAAGAAGCAGAGCTTTGCCTATTAGTTTTGACAAGAGCGATTGAAAGCAATCAAACATCTTCTCAATTTAACTCACACTTAGAAAAAAACACCTTCTATTTATTATTGCAAGATACTATGGATGAAGAGGCAATTGGCTTGATGAAAAAGATAGAAAAATATATACAGAATTATAAACTTATCCATAAAAAGCCTTATTCTATGACCATAAGTTACTCCTGTCAAGCCTATACATTAGATAAACTATATACTCTAATAGACGAATAAGAAATTACATCTATCGATTAGGGGCTGATACAAAATATCAATATATTTTGTATCAGCCCCGTCTTTATCTTTATGTTTATAGTTACTACTTTAATTTCCTAAAAACATATTTTTCCTATACTGTAGGTGAAACGCCACATTGTCCCTTAAAAATCTTCATGAAATGCTTATCATTATCATACCCTACCGCTTTGCTAATATCTACGATTTTCATGTCTGTTGTTGTTAATAATCGTTTTGCTTCATCCACCCGAATTTGCTTCAAGTAATTTACAAAATTACATCCCGTATATTGCTTAAATACATAAGAGAACAAAGAATAGTTCATTGAAATATAATTTGATACAACCGCCATATTCAAATCTTTTCTATAATTATCCTTTATATACATAAGAGCAGACTGAATCTTTTGTTTGTTACGATAATCATCAAATTGAGTTAACAAACGTTCATTCAATTCTCTAATCCAACACTTAATATATGCTATATACTGAGATAAACTATCATAACGTAATAAATCCTCTACAAATTCTTCATCCTTGATCTCTTTAAGAACATTTCGGTAAGTGGTGTATGTCTTTTGCTTGATAGAAGAAAGCATATCTATTAAAGTTGAATCAGAAATCTTACTTATCTTAAACTGATAACAGATATGATCTAGCATTTTAAGAGCTTCCTCACATTTATCAGTCCCTATCATCTGAACAATTTGTTCAATCTCATGTTCCTGATAAATCCCGTCTTCGATTTCAGCTTCTTTATCATATATTACAAAATTACTATCTGATAGAAAAGCCTGTCTTCTGGCTTTCTTTGCTTCTTCGTATGCTTCTTTAATCTGTAAAAGACCTACATGTACTCGACTAGAACCCACATAATACCCACGTAACTCTGATTTTACTATCTTATCTTTTTGCAGGTTATCTACTATAAAGATACCTTGTCCATTCACATCATGTAAGAAGGTAACTCCATCTGTTTCTTCAAACTCATCTCTATAATTAGTACAATAGACAATATACTCTCCATCAAAGAAGCTAGATGAAAACTGATTTATGATAAGTTCACATTCTTTTTCATCCATATTATCATTTAACATTAATTGCTTTAATTGTTGATATCCAATATTCATCATCATATTCAATTTATTTTGGTTTCTTACTAATTCCTCTTCTAATTTAGTAAGTATCTCTGATAACTGTGTTCGCTCTATAGGTTTAAGAAGATAATCCTTAACTCCATGGCGAAGTAATTCAACCGCATAAGAAAAATCGTCATATCCACTTACTACTACAATTAAAGGTACATGGTTACAGGTTTGAATCTCTTTTACTAAAGTTATCCCATCCATCTTTGGCATTCGTATATCAGTGATTACTACATCAATCTCTTGACCTCGAATAATCTCTAGAGCTTCTAATCCATTCTTGCACTCCATTACCATAGAAATCGGTACTCCAGAGCGTAATGCCATAGCTTTTATTCCTTGTCTTATTAGTTTTTCATCCTCTACAATTAATAAAGTGTTCATTAAACCCCACCCTTCCCATTCACAGCTAAACGTTTGGATTAAACGGTAATCTCATAGAAACCTTGGTATAACAACCATATCTAGATGAAATCTGAATTCCGTATTCTTTCCCAAAATGAATTTGGATTCGATCCTGTACATTCTTCAGACCAATACCTGTACCTGCTCCTCCGCTTACTTCTATATCTTCATCAATCTTCTCTCTCAGATATTCTACTTTCTCGTCCGTCATACCTTTTCCCTGATCAGTTATTTCAATGATGAAATCTTCCAACATTACAATACCTTTAATGTAGATATTCGTATCCTCTGCAATATCTTCTATACCATGGCAGATTGCATTCTCCACTATTGGCTGCAATGACATCTTAGGAATCTCCTGTTCCCATAATACTTTCGGTATATTAAGAGATAGATAGATTTCATAGTCAAACCGTAAGTTCATTAATGCAATATATTTTTGTATGTACTCAATCTCTTGTCTTACCGTTACATTCTTTGCAAGTCCTTTCATACTGTAACGAAGCATGATTCCAAGGGAGGTTACCGCGTCTGCAATATCATACTTTTCCTCAATCTCCGCCATCATCTTGACAGATTCTAGTACATTGTAGATAAAATGCGCATTAATTTGGTTCTGTAAAGCTCGGATTTCGGAATTTTTAGCAAGGATTTCACGGTCTAGATTGTCTTTCATTAGTAATTTAATCTTATCTAACATAATCCCAATTTGATTTGCTAATTCCCCTAATTCATCTGAACCGCAATCTGGCACTACTACATTTAGATTTCCTCCCTGCACCTCTTTTAGTGTTTTAAATAACATATAAAAACGTTTTACCATTGTCGTAACAACAAAATGAATAACAACAATTAGCAACACCATAATACCAACTAGAATAAACAGATAAAACCAACTCATCTTAGTTAGCGTACTGCTAAATTTGTCCAAAGAAATTACTTCGATATAACTTCCATTCAATTCTGGAATTGGTTTAGAAGTTATAATCATGTCTTCCCCTTGAATCTTTACTTTCTTACTAATTTCTTGATTCTTATCCACCACTTTCGACATAATATCTTCCACATAGCGATTCCAACGATTATCATCGCTTTTATTATAATAACGATTATCTTGCTGGTCCACAAAACACCGCCACCTTGTATCGCTATATTCAAACAACTCAGGGAAGACACTTTCCATTCTTACAGCTACTTCAATATATCCTAAATTTCCATATGTATAATTTGGCATCTTTGTGGTGAGTGACATAATATGTTTAGTTGGATTATCAGACAAACTAAACATATCATCCGTATAATCAAAAAGCCAAGAATTTTCTAATCCAGCCTCTTCTATAATTTGAATATTTTTCATTCTGGACTTTTGATATAATATGGGTACCATTTCAAGCATAGTATCATCGTCCACATATACATGAATCTGATATAAATACGGATTACTATTCACAAGACGTTCCATACTAACAATATCTTCCCTGCTAAACTGTATCATATCTTCAACAGAAATCTTTTCTCCTGAATATACCCGTTCCAGATAATCGGTCAGATTTCCATTATTCAAAAATACTTGCGTTGACATATTACATAGTTCCACTGTTTTTTGTACGTTCGCATAGATTTGATTCACAGAAGACTTAGCCAAATAGATCTTGTCATTTTTATCTTTTTCTTCTAAATTCATAATGATGACTAGAAACAGAACTAGAATTGGTACAAAAGCAAAACAAAAAACGGTTAAAGAAATCTTATCTGTTATTTTCAGCTTATTCGTCCAGCAATATTTAAGTTTTCCCATATTCCCTCTCTCTTCCCATACCATCTTCTCTTATTCTTTAATCATATTATCATTTTAAGATGCCATGATTTCCCTTTTTATAGATATATTCTATCATACTACAAGGTCATATCCAATATTTTTCGTCATTTTATAACAAAAATCGATACTGTTTTTTCTAAGTTATGTGCAGCATCACTTAATTGTATAGCAATTTGACTTAAATTTTTAGCTGACACAATTTGACTGTCCATAGCATTACTAAGTTCACCTGTCGCAGATGACGTTTGCTGAGTAGTTGCAGATATACTCTCAACTGCTATTAGTGTATCCTCTTTATTTTTTTGAATTGTATCGATTCCATTTGCTATTACATCGAGATTTGATGTAAGCTGCTCTACATAATTTTCAATCCCTTGAAAAACAGACACTGTTTTATGTAAAGTTTCTCCTTGTCTGTCAACAATGCTCTCTGCCTGCATAGCCGTATCAACAGTTTCTTTCGTTTGACTTGCTATCTCACATATAATGGATTCAATTTCACTTGCTGCTTTTTTAGATTGTCCAGACAATTTTCGTATTTCCTCTGCTACAACAGCAAAACCTTTTCCTGATTCTCCTGCCCGTGCTGCCTCAATGGTTGCATTCAAAGATAGTAAATTCGTAAGATCGGATAATTCATTAATAGTTTGCAAGATTTCATTAATGGCTGTTGTTTTTGTATGTAAAACTTGTATGTTTTCTATTACACGCTTCGTTATATCTACAGTATCTACAGCACATCTTGATAATTCTTCCACAATAAACATACCTTCCTCAACCTGTCCCTTTGTACCTGTGACAACCTGGTTTATAGCATAAGCATTCACTGCTACCCTCTCTATTTGCTCTGATAGATTTGTCATCTGTTGGAAACAATTCATAGCATCTTCTGCTTGTTGCTCTATAGCATATTCAATATCCGTTACGTTTTTTGCAATATACCGGGATTTTTCTAGCATGTCTTCTGTATTTATCGATACTGTACCCGCATTATCAAGAACATGCTCACTTACTTCTGTCATCTGCACAATTAAATTTCTCATCCCCAATGTCATATTTTCAATACCTTGAGAAAGAAATTGGAATTCATCTTTTCTTTTAAGTGATACCGTAGTTGTAAGATTTCCTTCTTCTAGATGCTTTAATCCCTTATTAACTTTATTAATCGAATTACTAAAACCAGATGCTAGTATCGTTCCAACAATAATAGCAATTAAAGAAGCTACTATTACAATCACAACTGTGATTAACCGCATTTCTTCCGCTTCTTTAGTAATGATTTCTTTAGGTATAAGCGCATAAACTGCTGCTTCTTGTTCTGGTAGATTTATATATTGATAAAGATACGTCTTTCCTTTCCATTCCACATAGTTATGTGTTACTTCCTGATTGGTTGCTATTTCAATGGAATCACTCAGATGTATAGGATTCTCTTGATAGAAAGGTTGTTCCATTATACTAAATCCTTTATTCCCACCGCAGGTTATCTCTTTGCCATCAGCAGTAATAAAACCAACAATGCTACCATGCCCAAACTCTGTATTTTCCAAAG
The DNA here is from genome assembly GCF_965301125.1 of Anaerosporobacter sp. Taxonomy (NCBI): domain Bacteria; kingdom Bacillati; phylum Bacillota; class Clostridia; order Lachnospirales; family Lachnospiraceae; genus Anaerosporobacter; species Anaerosporobacter sp. The sequence goes on from NZ_CBDLAM010000054.1 coordinate 5,400, forward strand.
CATTGTATATAAAATCTCTTTTAACATCGACTGTGATAATCCCCATCTTCTTATTACTTTTATTGTATAGATATTTACTAAATACAATGCCATAGTCTTCACCATCCTGTTGAGTCACCAGGTCCATATATGTATGGTATCCACTCCACATACTCTTCTTCGTAGATTCTAAGAAATTCTTTCCTTCCTCTGAATCGCCAAATGCACTGTATAAGGACTGCGGTGCAGTTCCATTCACAGAAACACTAGACCCATATTCACCAAATATCGTAATATTATCCACTACGTGATCATCTAACGTATTGGATTCTATTGCATTTTGGACCAATCGATACACACTCAATTCTTCAACGGTATTGCCTTTATATCCTCCAGAATAGTAGGATTTTACACTTTCATTTATATTAATTTGTGTAGCTTTTGACATAGCTGTCTCAAATCCGACTTGGAAATAATCCGACATCATTCGTATTGTACCAAGACTAGAGGACTCAAAATTTATAATCAATCCCTTTGAGGCTTTCTGATAAGTAACCATTCCAAGCATAACTATACATAAAACAGGTATAAAGAAAGCAGCAATTAATTTTACTTTTACGCTATTTACTTTAGTGCCCCTATTCACTTTACTTTTATTGTTCGTTATATTTCTTTTATCCTTTTCCCTTGGTTTCATCATAACTCCCTCCAATTCTTGTACTTTAAATCAAAACTGAAAATTAGGGCTGCTACAAAACATAAAATATTTGCTACAGCCCTAAAATTGTGACGTTCATTTAATTGTGTATTATTTCATTCTATCAAATCTTGAAACGATTCGGAGGCAAATATGTAAAAATCTCTTTAATTAACTCCTAATTTCTCTTTTGCAACATTCATTAAATCCGTTTGTTTTTCAATAAGTGTATCAAGACCATAATCTTTTCTCTTCTCAAGAAACGAATTCCATATCTTATCAAATTCTTCATCCGATTTTGCTAATAATAACTGTGGTAATACAACACCCCATTCATTATCAATCTTAGATTTGATATCTGCTTCTTCAGAATCTGCTTGTAATGATATATCATATTGCGAAGTTGTCATAACGTATGGGAAAGTCCATCGTTCCATTTGTCCAAGTGGTTCTGGAGCAGGCTCAGCCCATTTTAACGCCATTGCATTATCTTGGAACATCCAGTAAGCAGAATCTGCACCATATTGTTGATCATAAGCTTTACGGTCTTTGTTAAGCAATTCTTTTACGTCATCATGCATCTTTTCTACGCCGTTAGCGTCATAATCCCATGTTTCACCTTCCACACCTAACCAAGTCATGTGTTGTCCTTCTTCACTCATGAAATATGAGAATAATTGAATTGCACGATCTGGATTTTTACAATTCTTTGAAATCATATTTACACACCAGCCGTTAATACCTGCACCTGGTAATGTATAATCGTCACCTTTTGAATTCTTTGGTCCATCTACTGCAATGTAAATACTGTTTGGATCATTATCATAAAGCATCTTCTGTTGTGTTTGCATATCACTTCTTTGATATAGCATACAGAAGTAACGGCCCTGAGCAATCTTTTCTTCCATCTGTGCTCTCTTATCAATAAAGATATCATCTGCTAAATATCCTTCTGAACCAAGTTCACGGAATGTCTTTAACCAGCGAACTAATTCTGGATCAGTATAACGATCATAGTATTTTCCGTCTTTTTCATATGGAATTGCTAAGAAGTTACTTAAGTATTGATCAAATGAAACATTACCTATAGTACCGAACTCATGAGCTCCAATTGGAATTAATGGTTGTCCATTAACCTCTGGGAACTGTTCTGCTGCTGCCTTAACTGCTGCTTTGAATCCTTCTGGTGTAGTCATATCAGGACTTCCGATTGCTTCATAGATATCTTTCTTTACTAAGAATGTTTGGTTTGAAGAGATATTATCATACTTTTCATAGTCTTGTGGAGAGAATGAAGTGTTAGGATATCCATAGATATGTCCATCTTCTTGTGTAAACCAACCAACACGACCTTCATCAGCTACTTCGAACCAATATGGGTCATATTCGTTAGCTAATTCATCTAATGCATATACCATACCATCTTCAATTATTTGGTTAACTTGACCTTCATACCAACCTATAGTTAGGATGTCAGGTAATGTATCAGATGCAATTAATGAGTTTAATTTCTCAGCTTCATTACCAGCTGGTACGATAAATTCAATGTTGCATCCTGTTTCTTCTGTAATTTTCTTTGATACTAGATTTTCTCCCCATGGAGTGGTAAACCATGAAAAGTTAATATACCAAGTAAAATCCACTTTTTCATCTGCATGTTCTTTCCAGCCTGGAGTAACCTCTCCAGATTGTGCTGTGTCAGTTTCTTTTGCATCTGTAGTGTCTCCTACTTCTGTTTGTGTTTCTTTCGCATTATTATTCTTTTCTTTCTTCCCACTACAGCCAACAACAGAAAACATCATTGCCGCTGTAAGTAACAATACAATACCCTTTTTGAACTGTTTTTTCATAGCGTTTCCTCCCTTTAATACATTATGATTTATTCCTTAACTGCTCCTACCATCATACCTTTAACAAAATATTTTTGTAAGAATGGATAGACACAGCAGATAGGCAAAGTAGTGATAACCATTGCGGCTAATTTAATTGATGTTGACGTTGTATCCGATGTTTGTATCTGCGTAGATATTCCATTAGCCATCTGTGAAGATTGGGCTTGTGCTATAAGACGATACAAAAATGTCTGAATTGGTTCTAAATCAGTACGATTTGTCATATACATCAAACCACCAAAATAATCGTTCCATTGACCTACACCTGAAAATAGTGCAATTGTAGCAAATACGGGTTTTGATAATGGAATAATAATCTTACGGAAAATTGTTAAGTCATTTGCACCATCAATCTTGGCTGATTCCTCTAAAGCTGCAGGTATTTCTTTAAAGAAGTTAATAAAGATTAATAAGTTAAAGAAATTGAAAGCTGCAGGTATTATGTAAACCAAGAAATTGTTTAATAAGTTTAATTGCTTAAACAAAAGGAACGTTGGTATCAAACCACCCGAGAAGAACATTGTAACTGTTCCAATTGCCATATAGTACTTTCTACCAATCAATCTTTCTTTTGATAATGGGTAAGCTACCATTGCAGTAAACAAAACATTAATCGTAGTACCAATTAACGTTTTACCTATAGTCACTTTAAAAGCTTGCAAAACACTTCCATTAGAAAATACACTCTTGTAATTCGCTAACGAAAATTTTCTTGGCCACCAATAGATTCCGCCCCTAAGTGCATCTTGTGAATCATTTAGTGAATTAACAATTACATACCAAATTGGATATAAACATACAAAACAGATTAACAACATAAATATTACATTACAAGTATCAAATATTATGGTTCCACGGGAACGCTTAATTTTACTTTTTGTCTTCATCGAATCCCTCCTAGTATAATGATCTGCCCAAGCATTTTTTACTTGTTTTATTTGCAATGACAAGTAATAGCAAAGCAATTACCGATTTAAAGAGTCCGACTGCTGTTGCGTACGAATATTTACCCATAGTCATACCAACCTGATATACATATGTATCAATAACCTGACTTCTTGATACGTTAATCTGATTCTTAAGTATTAATACTTGATCAAAGTTTGAATTAAGTAACCCTGAAACTTGTAAAATAAGCATTAATGCAATCGTTCCTGTAATAGAAGGCAAAGTAATCTTAAATATCTTTTGAAGTTTTGTTGCTCCATCTACAGTTGCTGCTTCATACATCTGCTGATCCACTCCAGAAATTGCCGCTAGATAAATAATCGCCGACCACCCAAGTTCCTTCCAACTATCCGATATCACTGATAATCCCCAGAAAAATTTAGGATTACCAAGAAAAGAAATTGGCTCCTTTATTATATGTGCAGCTACTAAAAAGTCATTAATAACGCCTGTTTTTGATAACCATGTTACCATGATTCCACCAAGTACAACCCATGAAAGGAAGTGTGGCAAATAGGAAATTGTTTGTGCAATCTTTTTGAATTTTACATTTCTGATTTCATTTAACAGCAATGCAAAAATAATTGGTAAAGGAAATCCAATAAACAATTTCAACAAACTAATACCTAACGTATTCTGCATGATATTAACGAAATTATCATCCATGAAAAACTCTTTAAAGTACTGTAATCCAACCCAAGGTGCTTCAGCAATTGTTCTTGTAATTTTAAATTTCTTAAAAGCAATTACGATACCTCCCATTGGAATGTAGTTAAAAATCAACATCCAGGCCACTCCTAGAAGAGCCATTACCTGAAGGTACTTTTGATTTGCTAATTGTTTGAAAAAACTAGCTTTGTTCCTATATTTAATTTTCTTCGGTTTTTTAGTTATCACAGCTGTATCTGCCATGTTCATCCCTCCGTCCTTTTTATACCTTAATTATAACTGGTATTGTTTTTGTAGTTAATGACACTAATTTTATTTAGGTGTCATTTTTTTAGGAAGTTAAATTAGAACTTGACCGAATTCCATACCTTCTTTTGTATCGTAATTTGGTGTCCATCTTTCAATTGTTCATATATGTTTTTGTCTGTTAAATCAACATCCTTGTACATGGTTTGATAATACCTAGTCGCTAATGCAATCTTCTCTTGGATAAGATTCAACTTTTCTTTACTTAAACCAGTTTTCTCTCTATCTTCTTCTGGTATTGTTATAAGTATATTATCTGTTCTTTTCTGACTATCTAGGATTTCTTCCTCCGTCAATACATAGCCTTCTTTCATGGCTTGCTGATATAGAAGTTCATAGCGGATTGCATTATCCATCGCTTCTTCTTTCATTACTTCTCCAACCGTTCTACCATCACCATAGTCACGTTTCATATAGTCTGTATCGTTCATAAAGGCTGCATACAATTGACCTTGCATTCTAGACAAGGTTATATGATACAATACCTCATCTAGAAAAATCTTCTCATTATCAATGGTTAGTACTACCGTTTCCTTAGGATCATAATTACTCTCACGCCTCGTAAACCAGACTATGGAAATACCAAGAATCAACATAACAGTAACTACGCACAGACTGATAATCCTTTTTCTTTTCATCTTGTGATACCTCCTTTATTACTCAATGCATAGAGTGACTATGCTATGAGCTTTCACTACTAGTTCAGTACCTTTACCATACTCTCTTAATACTACTGGGATATCACTATTTTGTTTGTTTAATAGAACTACCACTTTCTCTCCATCTGGATTTAAAAATGCAGTCACTTCTATTTGATCCGTATATCTCGTAGTAGCAATTCTTCTAGCCCCCACACGAATGTACTTACTGAAATGTCCCACATAATAATAGGAAAGTCTCTTCTCATACGTACCGTTGACGCAATCACACATAATTGGTGCCGCACAAAGATTGTTTACATGATTTGGCCCACCTTTTTCGTCTAGAACTAAATTCCAATCCATATATCCATTCATACCTGCATTGAGATTTCCTAGAATATCATGTGCATACATTTCTGCTTTATATACATCATTAGAATCCATAAATCTGCTATATTCCACACAACCTTCTGTGAACAGTAATTCCTTATCTATATACTGCTCTCTCACTAGACTTACAGCCTCAAAGTGATCTCCTGTATACCAATGAAATCCAACTCCAGCAATATATTTAGCTGCTTTTTCATCGTTTAATATATCTTTTGCACGTTCATACATAATCTCTTTATTATGGTCCCATATATAAATTTTAATGTCCTTTAATCCTTGCTCTTCCATAATAGGTCCAAGATAATCTCTGACAAATTCCATTTCTTCTTTGGCACTAAAGCGACAAGAATCCCATTCTTGTGTGGCCTCTGGCTCATTTTGCACTGTAATCATTGTTACAGGAATTCCATCCTCTTGACAATCCTTAATGTATCTGCATATGTACTCTGCCCATAACGTTTTGTATTCTTCTTTTAATTTTCCACCATGATTCATCTCACCATTGGTCTTCATGAAAGCAGGTGGACTCCATGGCGATGCAAGAAACTCTATTTTATCTCTTGAAACTTCTTGTGCAAGACGAATGAATGGTACAATATATAATTGATCTCTTTCTCTTGTAAATGTCTCCAATTTCGTATCGGCTGGATCTTCCACATATGCGTAATTTCCAAGGGAAAAATCACAGCTGTTAATATGGGTTCTTCCAAGTGTATAACCAATTCCACTTTCACCAAAATAAGCTTCTGCAATTTCTTTTTGTTTCTCTTCACTTAATTTTGAAAGTGTGTAGCCTGCAGATTCTGTAAACGCACCACCAAATCCCCGAATTCTTTGATACATAACATCAGGATACAAATTAATAACATTCATATTCCCAACTTCTGTTTCTTCAATTCCATTCGTAATCTCCATAAATTTGTTTTCACTATAATTCGTTGTTATTTGAGTAATCTTCATTTAATTTATCCCTCCAATTAAGCAATTTATTGCTATCGATTTTCCATCTCGTATCCTTACTGCCGCTTCTCCAACTATCAAACCACCTAAGAAACTTTCATTCTTGCCATCTTCCCAAAGCACACGTATATCCTTCATCACATAATTTCCAGGAATCAAATCTGCTTTCGCTTCTTTTTCAATCTCATAACGAACTTTGGTCTTACTAAAGAGAACAGCCTCTACCTTCCGTTCCTGTGTTAATAGGTAACTTGGAATAGCAGGTTGTAACTGCATCACCAGTTCTCCCTCTCTCATAACAAAAGGATTTTCACCAAACATCATAATCTGCCACATATTAAGGAATTCCGCTGTTGATCCACTTAACCTAGCAACAAATCCCTTTCCATGAATGGATTCATTAGGATTTGCACTACTTGCTAAAAAGGAGGAATTTTCAAGAAGACTTCTGCCGTACATATCATAGTCAAGGAATGGTACACATGCATTTTGAAAATCCTCAAAAAACTCCTCGTATAGTCCTGCTTTAAGAAGTTCTAGCAAATATTTATACTCCATATGTAACCATATCGATTCATTCTCTAACCAACCTGGTGTGAATGCTTTACAACGTCCAATCTCATAGGAAGCACTCTTTAACGCTGTATTTACCTTATACATGGACAATTTCTTATCATATAGATTGCTCTCCTTAACTTTAGTATACAAGGATTTCTTCTCCTCTTTGTCATCTACAATCTTCATATAACGGACAGGACCTTCTAAGAAATATGGCATTCTAACGACCTGAAATTGTTTTGGTATAATGTTTCCCTCTTCCTCAACATAATCTGTCACTTCATAACTAAAGTATGTTGGGCATAATCCATCACCGTATTCAACTGCTTTTTGAATGCCTTGCTCTACAACTATTAACCAATCTTTAAGAAGATTCACTAAGTATCCACTTGAAAGAGCTCTCTTTTCTCCAGATACACCAAATACAGTCTTCTCTCGAAATAGTTCTTTGCAATCATTTATCCCATTCCAAAATCCTAATTGCTGATTATTCCTCTTCCACTGGTTCGTGCTTTCTTCTAGAGATTCCATCAATTCTACTAATTCACTGAATACAATTACGGATTGATGATATGACGATAATTTCTCTATAGCAAACTTCAACATTCTAGCAAGTTCATAGGTCTCTGCCATAGATGAACCAAATATTCCTGGAAGCCCATTAAGTGCATCATACCAACCTGGCTTTCCACCTTCCATCTCGATTCCCATACCATAAGGGTCAAGTGTTGCATATTTTAAGGCACTTAGTAGTAGTATCTTCTCCATTAATGTTCCCGTTACCACTTCTCCTTCTCCATAATTGCTTTGTAATTTATCATTTTTGCAATCTTTTTTCCTTGTTTTATCAAGGAAGTTATATTGTCTGATTCCCTTTTCTGTCTTTACATATCGTTTCTTTCTAGGTAGAAGTGTTACTCTTGTCTCAAAATATGTATAGCTCGCATCTTCAAACAGAAGTTCCTTCTCATAATCTGGATACACATGAAGATACTCTTCTATTAAATCTAAGTTATATGTCCAATGATCACTCCAATACCCTTCTCCAAACGAACCCGTTGTCTCACCATTTGCTTGTTCAAGCACCATCTCAACAAATTCTTTCTTACTCTCTTCTTCCTTCCATTGACACTCTTCTAGTGTCATAAAAAGTTTTCCTGGAGTAAATTCTTCTTCAAAAAGCTTTGATAAGATTGACTTACACGTTTCAGGTACAATTCGAAGTACCTTTTCTAATTTCGGAGCTTCTAACTGATAAGTAACTTGCTCAACAGATAATGGATTATATCCATCAATCTGTATCATATTATAGAAAGTTCTTATATTCGTATCTTTCACATATGGCTGAAATCGAACATCTTCTCTACGATTCTGATTTACATCTCGAAAATTTCCATTTCCTTGTGAGTAATATTCAGGCAACATACGAAAATAATTATAATCTCTTTCAATGTCACCATGCTTTCTTGAATATAAATAAAAAATCTTATTCTTCGCTAATTCAATCGGATAACCACCACGAAGTACATTATCCAGATATGTTTGTTTGCAGTACTCATCAAAGAGTTCATTTCCTGTTGTTGTTTCAATTGATTTACAAATCTCATTGATAAGGTCATTTCCCTCTTGTTGTTTGTTCCTATAAAATTCTGGCTGTAACCATTTCTCTTTACAGGAATGAAGGACGTCCTTACTCTCTACCTGTCCAAACAATTCATATAGACAAATCTCTTCTCCTGCCTTTACTAACTTCTGTTCTGCAAAGAAACAACAAGGCAAATTATTCTGTGTGACTTGCTTCTTTACTATCAGTTCATCTAATGTTTCATCCCTAAAGCCCACTGCTGCATCAAGACCAGTATCATAATCAAATACAACCATAGGGTCTACAATGGGAATCAATTCTTCTCCACAATCATTGATAGCATGAGCAAAGTTTCCACCTTCAACCCCCTGAACACTAGCGGTATCTTCCATACTTACACGTACACGAAAATATGGTGTTTTCGTCTGCACGTCTTCTACTTGCATCCAAGCTTTGGTTGTCTGTCCCATCTCTTTCATAGACCCCATATTCACACCATAAGGAATCACCGCTGGCATACCATCTAACACTTCTAAATTACATGCTTCATCTGATAGATTCTTAATACGCACTTTACGAACTAAAGCACCAAGCTTTTCCCCTGGTAATATATAATAGGTGACGCAAGTCTCTATCTGATGTTTCTCATCATGATGTCTTAGTTCGAGTTCATTCATTCCAATAGACATACTTGTGTTCTTATAATCTTCTTTAAAAGGTTCGAAATAACTTCCCTCTTTTTTTATAAATGTTCTAAACCCTTGCACCTTAACATTCTGATATGCTTGGTGAGCTGGAAAAAATTCCATTATGGCACGGTCTTTGCAATCCACTCCAAAACTAGTAACCCCTTGCCCGCGATTTACATAATAGCACCAAATTGGTATTCCATTCTTACCACTAATTCCAGGCAAGAAACTTGCAAACGTTGATTTCTTCCCATAATCCTTAATTTGATATCTCTTCTTATCATCTAATTTACTTTGACTTAGTTTATTGTGTCCTTGCATATTCTGTCTCCTTTTTTATATAGGCAATTGCGAAATTCTTAATGAACGGAAAAGAGTTTTGAAATCACCTAAATAACTTTTATAGATTTTTAACGAAGAATCACCTTTATCTGATGACTCATCTCAGTCAATAACCCTTGAATATATTCTTTCTTGCAGATGCAATCATATTGGTTGATAGATACTTTATCCTTCTCTAGCATACGCTTATCATTCACATATACTTCTGCTACTTGGTATTCTCCATATTCCTTATTTGCTTCATTGATAAATAAAACCTCTATGTTGTGATCCGCAAACACAGTTACTATTCTTGCTGACTTTTCTTTCTCAAATTGTTCTTTTAATAATTTAGGTTGAATTAACAAATCGCCTCCGTCTCCTCTTACACCAAACATCTGTGTTACTACTGTCAACATAAGCCAGCTTGCTGCTCCTGTTAAGTAATGATACATACCTCTTCCTTCATCATTAAAATACTCTGGTATCCCTGGATATATCTTACTCACTTTTGAATTACAAGCTTGTTTAGAAAGGGCAGCAATTGCCTTATATCCTTCTTTTACAAATCCTCTTTGATATAATGCATTCGCATACATAACTGTCATATGAGAAAATACAGCTCCATTTTCTTTGTGACCATATGCAAATCCAAACATTCTACCTAAGTTTAATTTCAGTTCCTTAAAATCTGTGTTTAAACGATAACCTCCTACCTCTGCCTCGAATAAATACGTATCCGCTGCATTGGTAATCATCTTCACCTGTTCTTCTGTAGCTGTTTCCGACATTATTGTAAACACTTGACTAGTAAGAATCATACGAATTCCTTCTTCGAATATACCCTCTACTTTCTCACCTGAATTATCATAATAGCCATTAAACCAACCAAGATAATCATCACTCCTTTGATCGCCCTTTATCCACTCTGTTTCTCTAATATGTTGTTTTAACCAGTCCGCCTTATCCTTTAGATTATTTGCAAGTTCCTTGCAAGAAATCTTCATCAACTTACCTGATAGCTTCTTGTTACTATTCGCACAATAGTTTTGTAATAATTCTTGTTTTTGTGAAATACTTTCATATAAAGAAACTTCTTGATTAAGCAATAGCAGCATTTCTTCAGTAATTTCAACTTCTTCTATTCCAAATGCAATTAATTGCTTTAATAGTTTCACTAACGTATCAAAATTACCTACGTACGCTGCAGTAAATGCAACACTTTCTCCTCGCTCACTAGCCATATCAAGTGCATCATTCCAGTCCGCTCCTCTAAGTCGCATGTGGTTATGTTCGCCAACATCATAAAATGCAGTAAGATTCTCAACTAAGATATGTTCTAACACACTTCCTTCGTATACTTCCCCACCATCTGTTTTCATACATCTACTATCTGAGTTGTTCCAATCGATATCAATATGTTCTCCACGTGCTATTTGCTTATCTTTAAAGTATGTCATCTTTTCTAATAACACCGATAAATCACCAGTTTGTTGAATATATAGATTGGTAGTTTCCAGTGGCCAGAATCCATGATCCATCCATACTCTTGTAATATTATTTCGATCTGCTATAAACTCCCCCTGCTTTTGACCAATAATAGTAGCATTACTTCCATCAATTCTTACTCCAGCATAATTATTGATAATAGATTCCCTAATACTACTTGGGTTAATCAAGGTAAGTGCTAGACAATCTTGCCATAAATCTCTCCAGCCTCTTCCCCCTTTTCCATAATCATGATGAGGCAAGAAGGAGCACCCATAGATTCGTCTAAGAATCGGCTGAAAACTAACCCATTGCATAAAATTATTAAATTCTGTATCTTTCGTAATAATACTTACATTCCGTTGCTTATCCCAGTGTCTTTGCATCTTCTGAAAGGCGCTATCTACCTTTGCAACCGTATCATACCTTTTAATCACCTCTTGAATTACATCAGGATTTTTCTCTGCTCCAATCATGATGATAAAACTACATTCCTCCTGAGGTCGTAACACTATACTTTCAAACTGAATGGCTCCCATTGCCTCATATCCATTCCTATAACAATCCTTCTTCACGTTTTCTTGTCTATTCATAATAGCCAATGGCCTTAAGAAATCTCCACCTTCGCCAATATATTCTTCAACAATTGGATAAAAACCATTTGGCTTAGCTCCCTCCCCAGTGCATCCCACTACATAATAAATCATGTCATTTTTTTGGTGACCTCTTTCATCGAATGAAAATGTTGGCTTCACATATACCCCATAATCCTTAGTTTCTATGCGATTTAATAAAGATGTTACATGACGATGATCTCTGATATTATCTGCTGACCTTCCGTATATTGGGATTGCTGCCGTAGCAGTAAATTCAAGATTTTCATTACTGATATTGCGAATATCCACCTTCATGATTTCTATATTATCTTCTATTGGCACAAATGTAAGAATCGTAGAACCTATCCCATATTCTTCAGAGATGCGATACATCGTCTGATACAAGATTCCAGCCTCAAGTATGGTTTTTTCTTTCTCTCCTGTTAACTGATTCCCTAACTGCTTCATTGACATTCCTGTTGCAGACCATAATCCTTTTCCTGTTATATCACACCAAAAATTCCTACTTGTCTTATTGTTATGTAAATCTTCACTACTAACTGGTTGTAATATGAAGCTATTCTGATCCATCTTACAATCTCCACCTAGTAATGGAGTCACCGAACTTTTGATTCCTAATTCATTGGCAATTGGAAAATAGAGATAGTTTGTATTCTCAGCATCTGCCACTCGAAATGTACCTTTATGATCTATAAATTGATACGATAACATATCTTCTCGCCTCCTACTTTAGCTCTTCTTTAATTACTTCCTAAGTTTATTATAAGAATCTATCGTCTTGATTAAAGGTACCCATTTTTTTATTAGGTTTCTATTTTTTATTTTCTAAATTGTAGATAGTTGTTTAAATATACAGACCTAAGCTACATACTATAAATAATCGTATAAAAAATACCCTCTAGATAACTTATCTATTTGATAAGCTTCCCTAGAGGGTATTCATAGTTTTCATTATTTTATTTGATTTGAATCAAACATTATTTATTTGATAAATACTCGTCAATTCCCTTGGCAGCAGCTTTACCAGCTCCCATTGCAAGGATAACTGTAGCAGCACCTGTAACAGCATCTCCACCAGCATAAACGCCTTCTTTTGATGTCTGTCCATTTTCTTCATCTGCTATAATACATCTGTATTTATTCACATCTAATCCATGAGTTGTTGAAGAAATCAATGGATTTGGACTTGTACCAAGTGACATGATAACTGTATCAAGTTCAAGTTCAAATTCTGAACCAGGAACCTCAAATGGTCTTCTTCTACCTGAAGCATCTGGCTCACCAAGTTCCATCTTAACACAAACCATACCTTTAACCCATCCATTTTCATCAACTAAGATTTCTTTTGGATTAGTAAGTAAGTCAAAGATGATTCCTTCTTCTTTTGCATGGTGAATTTCTTCAACTCTGGCTGGAAGTTCAGATTCACTTCTTCTATATACGATATGTACTTCAGCACCAAGTCTTAAAGCAGTTCTTGCGGCATCCATAGCTACGTTACCACCACCAACAACTGCTACCTTCTTACTAGCAACAATTGGAGTATCATAATTTTCATCAAATGCTTTCATTAAGTTATTACGAGTTAAGTATTCATTTGCTGAGAACACACCATTAGCATTTTCTCCTGGAATACCCATGAATTTAGGAAGGCCAGCACCAGAGCCAATGAATACTGCCTTAAAGCCTTCTTCTTCTAATAATTGATCTACTGTTGTTGATTTACCAATAACAACATTCGTTTCAATCTTAACTCCTAAAGCTTTCACATTATCTATTTCTGACTGTACTACAGTATCCTTTGGTAAACGGAATTCAGGAATACCATAAGTTAATACACCACCTGCTTCATGTAAAGCTTCAAAAATAGTTACATCATAACCAAGTTTAGCAAGATCTCCTGCACAAGTAAGACCAGCAGGACCTGAACCGATTACTGCAACTTTCTTACCATTTTTAAATTCAGGAGCTTTTGGTTTAATACCATTCTCTCTTGCCCAATCAGCAACGAAACGCTCTAACTTACCAATAGATACTGGCTCGCCTTTAATTCCACGGATACATCTTTCTTCACATTGTGATTCCTGTGGACAGACACGACCACAAACAGCTGGAAGTGCAGAATACTGACTAATTACATGATATGCCTCTTCAACATTACCAGCTTCTACTTCTCTTACAAATCCCGGAATATCAATTGATACAGGACAACCTGACATACATTTTGCATTTTTACATTTCAAACATCTAGAAGCTTCCATTTGAGCTTCTTCTAGGTCATATCCAAGACATACTTCTTCAAAATTCTTAGCACGTACTTTAGGATCTTGCTCTTTTACTGGTACTTTTGTTAACATATCCATTAGTTGTCACCTCCGCAACCGCAACCACCATGTTTATGAGTGGCTCCTTCTTTCTCTTTAAGTATTGCTCTGCCTTCTTCTGACTTGTACATTCTTTGTCTCTTCATTGACTCATCAAAATCAACAAGATGTCCATCAAATTCTGGTCCGTCTACACAAGCAAACTTAACTTCTCCACCAACAGTTAAACGACAGGCACCACACATACCTGTACCATCTACCATAATTGGATTCATACTTACCGTAGTAGGAATTCCAAGTTCTTTTGTTAATATAGATACGAATTTCATCATGATTACTGGTCCAATTGCGATTACATGATCATAATGTTTTCCTTCGTTATTTACTAAATCTTTTATTTTATCGTTAACATTACCCTTGAAGCCATAAGAACCGTCATCTGTTGCTACATATACATTCTTAGCTACTTTCTTCATAGCATCTTCAAGTATGATTAACTCTTTACTACGAGCACCAATAACACAATCTACATCATATCCTTGTTCGTGCATCCATTTAACCTGTGGATAAACTGGAGCAGTTCCAACACCACCTGCTACGAACAAGATATTCTTCTTCTTAAGCTCTTCTGGGTCTTCGTCAATTAATTCTGATTTGCAACCAAGAGGTCCCGAGAAATCTCTGAATGCATCACCAACTTCGTATGTAGCCATTCTCTTAGTAGATTCACCAACAGCTTGGAATACGATTGCTACTGTACCAGCTTCTCTGTCATAGTCACATACTGTTAATGGGATACGTTCCCCTTTTTCATCCATTTTAACAATTACAAATTGTCCTGGGTAGCATGATTTTGCTACACGTGGAGCTTCAACATCCATAAGATAGATATTGTTTGCTAATAATTCTTTTTTACGAATCGTAAACATAACTTTCCTCCATACATTGTGATATAGATTGGTAACCATACAGTTACACCATTTGTGACATAAACTCTTAGTTATAAGAATTCAGGTAAGTCCGTAGCGGCTACTGACTTACCCTAAGTATTGATTATAGTTTATTATTTAACAAAAATCTAGTACTTAGCACCAATTTTTCACTATAATTCTTTTTTTAAAAAACAGAGTTCTAAACCAATAAGGATTTAGAACTCTGTTTTTATTAGGATTTAGAAATCAACTTCAGTACCATAGTAAATACAAGTAAATAATTTTTCCATCTCAGCAGGAGTGATTGGTCTTGGGTTTGATCCAGTACATGCATCACCAACAGCATTTACAGAGATTTCTGCAATTTTTTGTTTGAATTCATCTTCATTGATACCAAACTCTTTTAATGTCTTAGGAATATTCAAATTAACATTATATTCATCAATCTTTGAACATAGTTCTTTCACGCATTCTGCATCTGTACCTTTGATACCAATGGATCTAGCAATATCTGCATATCTGCTTTCTGCTACTTTTGCATTATATTTAATTACATATGGAAGATAGATCGCATTTGCGCAACCATGTGGAATATGTCCTGTAGAGAATGCAGCACCCGTTTTATGTGCCATTGAGTGAACAATACCAAGTAACGCATTGGAGAATGCTTGACCTGCAAGACATTGTGCATAATGCATCTGTTCTCTCGCGTTCATATCACCATCAAATGAAGTAGGTAAATATTCCATAACCATTTGAATTGCTTTAATAGCAAGTGGATCTGTAAATGGTGAGTTTAATGTTGAAACGTATGCTTCAACCGCATGAGTTAAAGCATCCATACCTGTATGTGCAACTAATTTAGGAGGCATTGTTTCTGCTAATTCAGGATCAACAATTGCAACATCAGGAGTTATGTTAAAGTCTGCTAAAGGATATTTGATTCCTTTTGCATAGTCAGTAATTACAGAGAAAGCTGTTACTTCTGTAGCTGTACCTGAAGTTGAAGGAATCGCTAAGAATTTCGCTTTTTGTCTTAATTCTGGGAATGAGAAAGGCTGAATAATTTCTTCAAAAGTTGTTTCTGGATATTCATAAAATACCCACATAGCTTTTGCAGCATCAATAGGTGATCCACCACCCATAGCAATGATCCAATCTGGTTCAAATTCTCTCATTGCTTCTGCACCTTTCATAACTGTTTCAACAGAAGGATCAGGTTCTACATTTTCAAATAATTTTGTTTCAATACCAGCTTCTTTTAAATACGCTTCTACTTTATCAACGAAGCCAAAGCGTTTCATTGAACCTCCACCAAGAACTATAATAGCCTTTTTTCCTTTTAAATTCTTGAGTTGTTCTAATGCGCCTTTTCCATAATACATATCTCTTGGTAATGTAAATCTCATCATTATGTATATCCTCCTTAAAATTATGTAATACTTTTGATGTTGTATTGTTTATATTATAACAT
>NZ_CBDLAM010000055.1:0-3598 GCF_965301125.1 Anaerosporobacter sp.
CCCTATCTCATTAGTTATAGCAATCGGAATGTTATCTCCCGCATATAGCTTTACTAAATCAATTATATTAGGATTACATGCCTCCTCTTCCATATTCGTAAATGTTCCTAATATAATTCCATTTATTTGACCAAATACATCCATCTGCTTTAGTTGATTTAAATATGTTACCATTTGAGGTACTACTCCACTATAACTTTCTAATAGCAGTACTTTACCCGCCATATTTGGCCAATACTGTGTACCTGCCAATTTAAGTAGACATCTAATATTCCCACCAACCACGATACCATGTATGCTATCTTTTTGCAAAAGCTCATAGTCAAATGAAAACAAGTCGTTTCTGTCACTAAATATTGTGTTTGTAAAATTACTAATTTGATTTTCACTGTCACTATAAATCAAATTTCTTACTTGGTACAAAACAGATGTTTTCCCGGTCTTAGCATATATTGCATTAATAATAGTAGTAAGATCACTATATCCCCAAAAGCTTTTATTTGCCTGTGAGATTAATTCAAAATCTAAATACGGTAGTATTTCATTTGCAATATCTCCACCTGAAATATCAAAAATTGCTTTGATTTCATCATCTCTGTAATAATCCATTAGACTTTCAGCTCGTTCTTTTTCTGTACCATTAAACACTGAATATTTTTCAAATATTTGATCGCTAAAAATTGGGATTAAACCTATTTGTAATAATGTCTTCTCCAATATATTAATTTTTTCTTTATATCTAAGATGTTGCCCATTTGAGCAACATACAACTTTACTTTGCTTTTCCATAACTTTCTCCTGAACTTTCCTTTTTTGCGAAAGATTATACAATAGTATAAGTAATTAGCGATAATCACAAAACATTGCCCCATTAGAAATTGATAATTCTTCAACTGCAACATAATATTCTTTCGGTTTATCACGATTTACGTATACTGGTACTTGTAATCCTATGTACTGATCCGGATTTTCCCATACATTACCACTACGATATAAGTATGTAACTCCAGTTATTTCATCAATATATTTACAATCCAAACGATATGGATACTTTCTATTTACTTGAACCTGATAATTTATAATTGCCCCTATCACTTCTGCATAATACTTACGACCATTTTCAATCAGCCTCTTCTTTTTCTTCTTATTTCGCATAGTAACAAGCAAAAAGACAGCTCCGATTATTGCAAATATTCCACCGATACTACAATATATAATTTTAAATAATGGAATATCTAAATTATTCGTTGATACAATAACTAATCCTTGCTTACGAAATATTTTTATTATCAATTCACTAACTGCACCACCAATGGTTAAAACTAAGCCAAGTACTAAGAAAATCCAGCCCAGTATGACAATTACATAATTACTACTCTTTTTCCTACCTCTCATTTCCGATGCCTCCCTTTCTAAATAAAAATCTCATTTCCCTAATTTGCTTCCTTACGATATTGTTTCATCGATTACTTCTTAGCATGTACTGGGATGCTATTTTCAAATTATTTATCTTTTTTATCATTCAGAATAGGTTTTATTACATTATATATTTCACTTGCTTTTTTATTATCTTTGCTAGGATACTGTTTCATCAAAGCATTATTAATTCCTTGCTTTGTTTTATATTGTTGAATAAACTTAACAACTACATCTATTACTTCTTTGTCTTTTATTATTTGTTCCACTTGAGTTTTTAATTTATTTAATTCACTCTTTTCGTTTTTTCCTGAGACATCTATCACAAGAGAAACCTCAATTTTTCTTTTTTTCCAATAATCTACCAAACTCAAAAAACCTTGATCTTTTGACACTATACTATATGAAACTGCTTTCCCTGTATTTTCGTGAATTATATATCCCAAATATGTTGCTAATTGGAAATCTAGCGCATTTTTACTCCCAACATCAACCTTTTGATATACTATAGTTGCTTGCGATTCATTAATTCTTTTATGTAAATCAAAAGTAAGACTATCCGCATTCTTGCTATAAAAGATACAGACAACATCGTCTTCATATAGTTTACTTATTCCATCTAAACCATGTGTTTTAACATTTTCATAATCAATCAAATAATAATTCATATTAAAACCACCTCATTTCCTTTCTAATAAACTTCCTATGTATGCAATATCTTGAATCTTATTAAGTCTATTATAACACACCAATGTATTCCAAAAAAGAGTAAAAAAGGCTATAGGCTACAATCATTTTTTCTCCAATCTACTTCTTTCATACACAGGCCTGTTGTGTTTTAGATATATTATACTCCCAATCAATAAAATCCAATTGGAACAACAGTCTTTACTAGTTCTAAGAACTTTTCAGGATCTTGGAAACTTGCGTGTGCCCCATATCAGGAGCAATAATAACATAGATATTAAAATGCCCTAGATTATAACAATTAATCTAGGACATTTTACTTTGGGGCACTAATAATTTATTTACCTTTATTGAATTCTATTATACTCTTGTCAGCGTTGAACTATATCCATCACCTTCTGGATACGCCCAAGCCCCTTCATTGATATTACCATCAACATCAAAATAGCCGTGTTTAAAGGCTATTATAAATTTATCTATATAGTCTTTCTTTATTTCTTTTTTGATTGTTTCAATACAACAATCGTATTCATACTCCAATTGACTGCATACTCTTCCTAATAACACCATATTGATACACCTTCTGTCTTGTGATTTTCTTATTATTTCATCTGTATCAATAGATAATATGTTATTCACATCTATAAGTATATCCGCCTTACCTTTCTCAATAACAGGGCTATATACTTTTTCTCCAATAGTAACATGTGCCTCAACATTGCCTCCTCTTTGAGACATTCCGTGAATTTCTGATACTTTAACATCAAATCCAGAATTCATAGCAATGTTTCCTAAAACTCTTGCACTTGTTACTACTCCTTGTCCACCAATTCCTGCAATTATAATATTGGGCATTATTCTGTTACACCTTCTTTCCGCAGATAATACATTGTCCCTTAATAATTATCACTGATAGACTCTCGCATTGACATTCTGAAAGTATTGTATTTCTTAATTCATTCTTATTGTACGCAGATACCTCATGTATGTTTTTTATCCCAATTGCACTGCACAACGAAGCGATTTTAACAGGTTCAACTTTATCACCTTTTAATGTATAACCAGTAGATGGATGATCTTGATGTCCAGTCATCGCTGTTGTTGAATTATCTAATATTAACACCGTACCACATGACTGATTATAATACATATTTATCAACGCATTTATTCCCGTGTGAAAAAATGTTGAATCACCAATTGTTGCTACCCAATTCTTAATATAATCTTTTCCTTTTGCCTTTTCTATTCCATGCAGCATAGAAATACTTGCACCCATGCATACTGTTGTATCCATACTTTCATATGGTAATAAAGCACCTAATGTATAACACCCTATATCTCCAGCAACATTTAATCCTAATTCATGAAGGATAGTAAATACGACATGATGTGGGCATCCTTGGCAAAAAGTTGGTGATTTTTTATCATTTAACTCATTTTCTTCAAAATTTATATCCTCAATAATATGCTTTACTATATTAATACTATATTCTCC
>NZ_CBDLAM010000055.1:3608-20838 GCF_965301125.1 Anaerosporobacter sp.
TTCTATTCTCAGCTACTTTATGTGGGACTCTGAGTCCAATATTCCTAACCATTTCCTCAATAAATGGTTCTAATTCTTCAATTACATATACTTTTTGAACACTATTAGCAAAATCTAATATCTGCTCTCTATTTAGCGGATATACAATACCTAATTTTAGTACTGAGGCATCTGGAAAAACTTCTTTTACATATTCATAACATATTCCACTTGTTATAATACCAACATCCTGGCTATTTATTTCAAACTCATTAAGACCATATGATGTTAACGTATTACTCAAAGTTAATATATTATTTATATTTTTCCGGTGACTTCTTCTCGCAAATACTGGAAGCATAACATTTTTTTCAATGTCCTTTTTGTATTCTTTATCTTGAATTCTTACTTGTTCATTTAAGAGAACCACACTTCTTGAATGTGAAGTTCTAGTTGTCATTCGAATAATAACAGGCGTATCATATTTTTCACTTATATCATAGGCAATTTTTGTATATTCCTTTGCTTCTTGTGAATCTGCTGGCTCTAATACAGGAATATTTGCTGCTTTTGCCAATAATCTTGTATCCTGTTCATTTTGTGATGAATGCATTCCTGGATCATCAGCTACTACAATTACCATTCCTCCCAATATACCCGTATATGCAGATGTAAACATTGGATCAGCAGCAACATTTAATCCTACACATTTCATTGAAACTAAAGAACGTACACCTGATATAGATGCACCCAAAGCAACTTCATATGCGACTTTTTCATTAACTGACCATTCTGTGTATATTCCTTCATATGTAGATAAATATTCACTTATCTCAGTGCTTGGTGTACCTGGATAAGCAGCTGATACTTTTACACCTGCTTCAAATGCGCCTCTCGCAATAGCTTCATTTCCAAGCATTAATCTTCTTTCCATGTCATTCTTCTTTCTACCAAATTATTTTTTGCCATCAAAAAGTGTACACTTTTGTGTTATTACTATTTTTTGTTCAATCTTATATACAATAAAGTTTACTTCAAAATATTTACTAAATTTAGCGTTTATTTTTTTCTGTAATATCTTTCAGTTTTAATACTGTTTTCTCTGCGATAGAATTCTCATCAAACAAATAGTGCCAATTTCCAATTGCACTTCCAGGAACATTCATTCTATATTCTGAATCTAGCATAAGTAAATCTTGAATTTGGAATATTACATATTTCGCTTTAGAAGCTGATACTGTTTCTATTATATTCCATGCTTCTTGAACTAAATGTTCATGATCCTTTATTTGGTTATTATCTTTTTTGATCCACCCTAACAATGTATCCGTATCATGAGTACCTGTATAATATGTATAATTATCGTCCTTAAATATTTTCTGATCGAACTTGCATTGCAACACTTTAATTCCCATAAACTGAAATTGATTGCGAATTCTTATTATATCATCAGTTATGATTCCCATATCTTCTACAATAAAATCTTCCTTATTAAAGTGCTTTAAAATCTCAAAAAAGAAATCTTCGCCTGGACCTTTTTCCCAACAACCTATTTCAGCTTCATTGACTCCCGCCGGTATCGCCCAAAACTCTACAAATCCACGAAAATGATCTAACCGGATAAAATCACATCTAGTTTTAATCATTTTTAATCGCTCTATCCACCAATAATAGCTATTCTCTTTATGCTTTTCCCACCTGTATAAACAAGTATTCCATAATTGTCCTGTACTACTAAAATTATCTGGAGGACTACCAGAGATAAATGTAGAATTTCCCTGTGAATCTAACAAAAATAAGTCTGGATTCTTCCATACATCAACTGAATCGTGGGATAGATAAATTGGTACATCCCCAATAATTTTTATACCATTATTATTAGCATATTTCTTTAAAGCAGACCATTGTTGGTCAAATATAAACTGTAGAAATTTCTGATATAACACTTTTTCTGACACATCAATATTATATTTACTTTGCAAAGATTGTATATTGTTTACAGGCCACTGCTCCCAACCTATTGAAAAGTACTCTTGTAACACAACATAACTAGAATAATCCTCTAACCAATATTGATTCCTTAAACAAAAGTCCAAAAAAGAATCTAATAAGAACATTTTATTTTCCGTAAACCTCTGAAAAGACTTATGAAATACAACATTCTTTAACTGTTTAGATTGTTCAAACGATAATACCTGTCCATTAAATAACCCATTCACATACTCTTGTTTTACATAACCATCTAATATTAATAATTCTACGCTAATCAAATATATATTTCCTGCAAAAGCTGAACTCGATTGATAGGGGCAATCCGATTCATTAACTGGTCCTAATGGAAGTACTTGCCATAGATTTTGTCCTGCTTGTCTCAAAAAATCCACGTACCTATATGCATATAATCCAATATCACCATATCCATATTGAGTGGAAAAAGAAGATGGGTGTAATAAAACACCGCTTTTTTTTTGACTCATATCACCACTTTACCTCACAATTCATTATCTCCAATGAAGGAATAATTATATTTTTAATACATTTAACAAATGTTTCAACACTTTATTTTCATGCTTTTTTAAACTATTTATATCACTTATAGTGCGCTCAATTAACATATAATCTGGTTTAATATTATATTTCAAAATTCGATTACGAACTTCTAACCATTTTCGTTCAATCTCCAAGTATTCATCCAATATAGCAAAATCCTTATACCTTTTAACATATCCTTTTTCGATAAAAAATTGGATTCTTAATCTCATCAGCACTTTATGTTGATAAAAATAATGAAATGTACGATAATCCAATTTGATATTCTCAATACGTGAAAGATCTTGAAGATATTGAATCATAATATCACAGGTATTTATCCCAAATACAACCTCATCCTTCTTGTCAAGTTCCACCAATATACTTTTAACTATTGTATTCTTAGAATTCAGATAATCTCTTATTCCTTGAATGCAAAATTCCATATCAAAAGGTATATCCCGAGCTGTATATTGTAGAATGATAATACCATCAAAAAAGTCTCTCTTCACTGTATCATCCATACTATCATAAGCCATAATAAAATCTTTAAAACAAACTTTTTTCATACCATATTTTCCATATTCAAAGAAATCAGCAACATATAGAATTTTTTCATCCCTGTCATATCCATATACAAAAATATCGTGCATTTGGTTATTTTCAAAATTTTTATACTGAGGTATGAACGATGTATTTATATTTAAATAAACGTAATGTCCCATATTTATTATGTCTATAATTGCCTCCACAATGGTTTTCCATTTTTTGTCAACTATTGACGTACACATCTCAAATTCTTTGATAAAAGGGCAAAATCGATAAGAACTAAAATACAAAAAATCTGCTCCATAATTAAGTCTAAAATTTCTTTGCATCCAAATATTTGTGAAATTTTGCAATATCCAAGGCTGGGTTTCTTTAAAGTTACCTAATATGGCTAGCTTATTTGTTACATATGGATTTGTTGTGATAGCAGGTTCAACTAGGGGAAGACATTTTTTTTTCATTGATTTATCATCTATTGTTTCCACGTATACTTCCTTCTTTCTTTAAAATCAAAAGAAATCTAGCATTAATTGATTTCCAATGAGTTCTTTGATATCAATCCCAGAATGAATACTTTTTCGTTCTAATATCATTTTTATTGATATTTCCAGTAGGCATTTCTCTATATCAGCACGTACTTTATCATCGCTAAGACTGGATAGTTCTTCTACTTTAGCTAATCCTACTGCTCTTCTGATACATTCAATTCCAGCATAACCTACAGTATCTTGTATGATTTTTTCTATGTATTTTTCTTTAAACCCTGGCGTTTTAGCCATTACTTCTCTAGTATACGAATCCATTAATTTAAGAAATTTAGTACGAAATAGATCAATAATATCTCCAATCGAATTATATATCCAGATTATGTTTGTCTTCTTATCTAACAAGCAGTATTTCTGAAGAATGGTTAGGCGGCATAACTGTATAAGAAAATGAGCACATATATTCCCGATGTCATATCCCATTGGTCCAAAAAAAGTGAATTCTGGGTCAAATACACAAATACCTTGTGAGTGAATAAATACTGATCCTGTATGTAAATCTCCATGCAATAATGCTTGTTGATTGGTCATAAACCTAAACTTCAAATCAGCCACTTCAAGCTGTAGTTCCTCATTGTCATAAATCATTTCTTTTAAATATTGTTGATTATTCGTTAAACTATTCTGTTGCTTTCCATTATAATATGGATCTGTAAATACAAGTTCCTCCGTAAGATTACACAAATCTACATTTGTATATGTTGCTGCCATTTTCTTTTTCTCACTATGATTCAAATACAAATCCGATAGAAAAAATAAAGTTCTAGCAAGAAATGTAGAAATCTGTTCTGCAAAATTGGGATATATCATAAATTTCATCAAAGCTTCTCTTAACACGGTATAATCTTTCATATATTCCATAATGATTGTACACATAGTTTCATCATAGTAATAAATTCGGGGTACATAACCTGGAACAATCTGACCATATATTTTTAAAATAGCAGCTTCCCGTTTCCCTCTTTCAAGTTCTAACTTCATTTCCTTTGAAATTCTAGCTTCTAATCCAGCCTGCTTTACAATAAAAGCTTGTTTAGTGTCAACATCCATCACCAAAAATACATAGTTGATATTTCCATTTCCTATTTCTGTAACCTTAATTGGACTTTCTTTTTTTAATATTCTGCACTTTTCTTTGACATATAATCCAATCTCCTCTTCATTCATTAAAAAATAATGACTATATCTATTTTCCATATCATTTTCTCCAATTACTTATCCAATTGTATTCTGATTTGTAAATGTCATCTAATATACTTTCTATTTGAGATACATCCATTTCATCATAGTTGTTCAATAACTGATAACGAAGTAATTCTTTTCTAACAAGTAACCAATCATTAACTATATGTTGTAATTCTCTAGCGAATATATTTTCTTCACCATATAGTTTTTTTACATTATATAAATCAATTTGCCTTCTGCTAATACAACTTCCCAACACTACAACTATTGATTCAATTGTTTTCTCAAGCAAATCCTTATTTTTAATAAACTCTTTTATCCTCTGTATAAGCTGACCTAATTGCTTTATGCTATCTTCGAACTTTTCTATGTAATTCAGATTAAGTTTTCTATATGTATTCTGTGCCTCACTTAATTCCATATGATTATAATTCTCTTGAGCTTCATCTAACATAAATTCATAGAATCCAGGAATATTTTTTTCTGGTTGATAATTTATTAAATAACCTTCATATGAATCTGTTACATCTTTAAATGTTAGCTTACGAAATTTATAATTCATAACCTCTTTAAAGGAATGTTCAATTGCATAAAATTCTTGCTTTTCTTCATTAAAATCCACTAAAAGAAGTGCATGAAGCCAATGCTCTTTCTGATAAGTATCTATTCGCATTGAATCATAAAAACAGTCAATCATTAAAATCACTGGATGTCTTTTCTTAAGAGCAGTTTTAATATCCTCCAATGCAAAATCTACATCATTGATTTCATGGACCGAAATGTCGCCCATATATTGTTCCATATCTTTTACGGCATATAAATCAATATCATTTAGAATCCAATCCCGTTTTCTATGACTAACATGTTGTTTAATTGATACATCCAGCCCAATGTATTGAAGTAAATCCATTACTTTTACATCGCTTGCTCGTTGCAACTCATTTTCTTCAAAAGGGTCCTCCTGATTGTAAGAATACACATGTACTATACCTGAAATTAAGGGAAAAAGATTACTATGTACTATTGAAATAACTGGAATCAACGCATTATAGAAACAACTAATATAAAAAATATCATTAAATGGTACAATTATATCTTTCAAATTTTTCTTTTCTACTACTGCTTCTACAACCGTTCCTTCCTCATTTTCATTTTGAAGATGTGACGCTAATAATTTTACGGAATTGTATTCAAATAAATCATTTATAGACAAAGAAAATCCCGCCTTTTCTAACTCCATCTCAACTTTAACTGAAATAATTGAATTCAATCCCATCTCTACAAATTCCTCAAATATGTTGATCTTATCTATTTGCAAAACTTCTCCAACTATTTCCCCTAGTTTTTGTTCTATACTACTATAGCTATCATTTTCTTCTCTTCCTTCTAATATGATACTATCATTCATTATTTTTTCTGATTTTTCCGAATACTTTGAGTTTTGTACTGTATATTCAGGTAATATATCAAATAAGTTGGTGCTATTCTCTACATATTCATTTACGTTAAATTTTCCTACAATAACACTGGTTACTTCCCTCTCTAAAATTTTTCCTAACGAAGTAAATCCATTTTGTGTTGTTATAGGCTCAACAATTTGTTTCTCTAAATTAACACCATACTGCACTGCCATGCCTGTTTCAGACCATGCTGGCCAGTTAATAGAATAATATTTTCTTCCTTTTTTTCGCCCATACGCTGCAAAACCATCCATATATCCATTTGCAGCAGCATAATCAACCTGTCCTGCTTCTGCAACAATGGATGAAATAGAAGAAAAAAACACAGCAAAATCAATTCTATACTTATCATACAGTTGATCTATATTCCAGGTACCTTTTATTTTAGGAAGTAAAACTTGGTCTATTTCTTCTTCTGTCTTGTTTTTAATAAATCTGTCTCCTGCTACACCTGCTAGATGAAATATTCCATTAATCTGCCCATATTTATTACTTACTTTTTCAAATAAATCATCTAAAAAGTCTAGATTAGATACATCACCATTTTCTAATATTATCTCAGATCCTGTTTCCTTAATATCCTCAATCAGCTTTTTAATTTGTAAATTTGATTCTGTATTACGAAGGCCTTTTCTTCCTACTAAAACAAAACGTACTTGTTGCTTACTGGCAATGTATTTTACACACGCTAAGCCTAGTGCCCCCATACCCCCAGTGATTATATAGGTATGTCCTTTTTCAATACTAATATTACTTTTATTTAACATATCAAGTCGATATTGTGTTAAACATCTTGTATATTTTTTACCATTTCGAAATGCACTTAAAAACATCTCCCCCATATTATCTATTTCATTAAGATTTAATATTGACGGCTCAATTTGTTCATCTAAATCAATACAATAACAGTTGATTTTTGGCATTTCAAAACGTATACCATTCACATAGCTATAAACAGCTGCATACTCTGGTATTACAATCTCTTTATCATTAATCTGGACTCCACAATATCCCATCACTATTAATTCCATTCGAGCTGAGAGTTTACTTTTATTCAATGCAAAAATAAAATTTTGAAATTGATAAAGACTATTTGCTAAACGATATTCTATATTATTCTGCTCCTCTGATTGATAAAACTGAGGTAATAAATACAAAACTTTATGGTTCTTACTTAAATCAAACATATTGAGTACACGTGTAAATTCTACTTCTGTTTTTGGCATATTATATAAAGTGCATCCTGCCTTTTCATAATATTGAGCTATTTCCTGATTCTTTTTCCCTTTTCCTACAAATACAATACAATTCTCAACGTTCATAGGAGAATATATTTTTTTTAATTTTTCCTTCCATATAAAATGATGAAACAACGTTTGATCAGTAAAATTTTTAGTTAATTCAAGAGTATTTACTTTACGAATCATATAATCATCAATTATGGTAAGTACATTACCTGAATCGTCCATTATTATCACATCAAAAAGAGCAAACTCTTCTTTTTTCTTTTTTTCCTTTACATAAGTATAAATCTCTCTTGAAAAATGTTCTTTAATCCTTATTCCTTTGTATGAGTATGGTAGGTATAAGCCATTTCCAATGCATCGAATTAATAAGTTAGCTGCTTCGTCAAGTAAAGCGGGATGCATTCCGAATTGTTTAGCTTCTATCTGAAATTCACTTTTTAAACTTAATTTTGCTAATACTTCATGTTCACCTATCCATATCACCTTATGATTATCCCATCTAGCTCCTGTTTCAATTTTTTCATTTTCCTCATAAGGTATTTCTTCTAACTCTCCTTTATGCATATTCCCTTTTATTAGTTCTAAATCTAATCTTTGTTGATGATTCTGATAAATGATTTCTGCTTGACCTTCCGTATGAACCACCCATTCATTATCATTATCCTTCTTGCTAGCAATTGTGAATGAAATAGCATCTCCACTTGTATTGATAATAGTATGTACCTTTGCACTCTCTTCTTCTGATAAAATAAGTGGCCTTAAGAAGAATACATTATTCAGTTGAATCTCCTTTGGTTGATAAAAAGTATACAGTACATATCGAATCATTTCTAAATATGTAGTACCTGGAACTACATATTTACCAGCCACCTTATGGTCACTTAAAATCCAGTCTTCTTTTGGACTAAAATGACTCTCATAAGTAATTCTATCAAATGACTTAGCTAAGCAAGATTTAAAAAGTGGATAAGACATAGAGTTATTTTTAATGGTTTTATCTTCTATATTTGCTGCTTGTTCTATCCAAAAACTATTTCGTGCATATGGATAGGTCGGAAGACTTACTTTCTGATAGTATCTATTTGTATATAATGCTTCCCACATAACTTCCGCTCCACTACAATAATGAATACATACATCCCTTAACCAATCTATATCAATCTCGTTTTTACTATTTATCATAGCTTTTATCTGTTCGTTTACTTTGGTCGATAACTGATTTCTTTCCCATTCTGTTATCTCACTACCAATTTGCTTTTTCTGCTCACTGTTGATAATATGATGTTCCCCGTAGAAAACATCATATTCTATATAATTGGATAAACCATTTAATAAAACCATATCAATTTTCCGAAACAAATCATCCATGTCTTGAAATATCATTGCCAATTTGAATTCATACTGTCCTCTTCCGGTATTTAATGTATAGCATACATCATCTATGGAATTATCCCTATGCTTTCTTATATGCGCTCCTATTTGCCATATTATTTTCAATAAAGCTTCTTGTGTTTTTGCTGAAAACGTCGCTACTCTAATTGAAGCCTTATCGCATACTATTTCTCTCTTTACAGGACTCTCTTCTAAAACAATATGACAATTTGTTCCGCTTAATCCAAATGCACTTACACCACCTCTTCTCGGATAGTATTCTGCTATCCATGGGCGTAAACTATCATTTACGTAAAGTGAAGATTCTTCAAAATCTATTTTCTGGTTCGGAAATTTAAAATGAATGGATGGTGGTAGAACTTTATATTTTAAGGACAAAACTAATTTGATTAAAGAAGCCATTCCTGCAGCACAGTCTAAATGCCCAATATTAGTTTTTACAGAGCCAATTCCACAAAATTGCTGTTTTGTGGTATAACATCGAAATGCATTATTCATACCTGTAATTTCAATTGGATCCCCTAGCCGTGTTCCCGTACCATGTGCCTCTATATAAGATATTGTTTTTGGATCAATATTTGCATTTTTCCAAGCTTGTATAATAACTTTTTCTTGCGCAAGAGGATTTGGAGAAGTTAGATTAACAGATCTACCATCTTGGTTAATTGCACTGCCTTTTATTATCGCATAGATCTGATCTCTATCTTTAACAGCCGCTTTTAAAGGTTTTAACAGAATTGCTGCAACACCTTCTCCTGCACCTGTTCCATTTGAATCATTATCAAAAGCTCGTGTTCTTCCTTCTTTAGAAGTAATTCCGATTTCCACTTCTTTCTTACCAATCTTTACAAGAGGTAATAAATCAAGCTTTATTGAACCAGCTATCGCCATATTACATTGGCCATTTAGAATAGAATCACATGCTGTTTTAACTGCCACTAGAGAAGATGAACAGGCTGTGTCAATGAGCATACTAGGTCCCTTCAAATTTAATATATATGAAATCCTACTAGCAACAATTGAATTTAAATTACCCGCAACTGCTAATACCTCCATATCTTTGTTTAATTCATCAATATATTCCTTGTAACTTACGCCAAAATCTGTACTATAGCCCAAAAAAACCCCTGTGTTTGAGTCTATAATCTTTTTTCCACCATATCCAGCATCCTCAATGGCAGACCAAGCAATTTGTAAGAATTCTCTCTGCTGTGGGCTCATAATTTTAGCTTCAATCGGAGATACATGAAAAAAATCATTATCGAATTTATCAACATCATTTAAAAATCCACCTTCATAATACTCATCATTCTCCGAATAATTTAGCGAATAATTTAATCTTTTTCTCTCTTCAGGAAATGTACGAATACAGTCAACACCATTTTTTATTGCATCCCAATATTCATCTTGGGAATCTGTTTGAGCAAATCTACAAGCAAGCCCGATAATTGCTATTTCATTTGTTGAAATATCTTGTTTCTCAATCATATCAATCTTTTGCTTAACTCTATTATTTGATAATTCTCCCAACTTAATTTCCATGGTCTCTTCTCCTCGTTAATATCTTAAAACTGGTAACTATTATGTAAATCATTAAATCTCATTGTTTCTTCATTTCCTGGAACTAATTTTTCTTTCATTACCTGACGTAACATTTCATATGCCTGCTCTACTTCATATTTACTAGGCTTCTCATTCTTTTCTTTTAATATTTTTATCCTTGCTTTTATATTTTTTAATAAAATTATATAGTCTAATTGTTCTTCACTTTGATTATAATTAGGTGTACATACAGCTATCCGCACGCATTCTTCCATAAATTTTATATCTCTATCTTGCTTTTTATTACAATGCTGATTAGAAAGATAATTCATGCCTTCTTCAAATGAATATACTCTCACTTGTGATAATCCATTTGCCAATTTTTTCAAAACCTGTCCTGGTCCCATATCGATCAAATCAAACGTATTGTTACAAAGTAAATACTTTATACACTTTACCCACTCTACTGGGCAAACAATCTGCTTAATAATATGTTCTTTAATACTTGTTTTTTCTATGTATGGCAATGCAGTTACATTAGAAATAACTGGTATTTCCAAATCGCTAATCACAATTTTATCTAAATCTTCTTTTAATCTTTGCGCTGCACTTTCCATTAGTGGATTGTGAAAAGGTCCGCTAACATTTAATTTTTTGTTCCATATATTACGCCCTCTTAGTTGATCAATCACTATTTCTACTGCATCAAATTCCCCTGAAATAACACACTGATCTATTGAATTATAATTAGCAATACTCAATTGGTATCCTTTTTTATTTATTTTAAGACATTGCTCTTTCAATAATATTGGATCACAATTACGAACAACAAGCATTGTTCCTTTTCCATTCGGAACTGCTTCCTGCATATACTTACCACGTAATTTTACCAAACCAACACCATCGCCAAATGTAATTGCTCCACCACATACTAAACTTGTAATTTCACCTAAACTATGTCCCGCTAAATACGAAGGCTTCCAACCTAGTTCCTTTTTCAAAACAAGATATGACGCAGTTTCTACAGTAAGTAAAGCTGGTTGCGTATATTCTGTTAAGTTTAATTTATGTTCTAAATCTTCAAAACAAAGTTTTTTCATATTGAAACCCAAAACATCACTTGCTTCATCGAACAAATCCCTAACATAGGGATATTGTTGATATAAACTTTTTCCCATACCTACAAACTGTGCACCTTGACCTTCAAATAATGCTGCCATATTATTTGTACTAGTATGAACAATTAACTGATTCATCTTTTCCCGTATAAGTATTACAGCCGCAATACTCATACGCCTCCTCTCTACTTGTTAATTTTCATGTTGTGTAATTAGCATATATATTAAGTCAACATACAAGGACATGAATTCTTTTACATGCTCCTCTTCTATCGTTCCTCTATCATAAATAGCCTCAATTTTCATTCCTTCATCTACATCAAAAATAGAACATGCAAATTCCATTATTTCTGGTTCTCTTATCATTTCTTGAAAGAATAAAGTCGGAATAATCATACTACTTTTGTTCATGATTTCTTCGAAATCATTCCTTCTTAATAACACGTCATATTGTATATCTCGATTTATTCTATCTTTACATAATCCAATTAGATTGTCATTATCACTAAAGTTGCATTTCATATATTCATATATTTCTAAATCTGTATGGTATAAAAGACTATATGATATGTTAGTTTCACATATCTGTTCAATAACATACATATATAGAATAGTCATAATATCATTTAATGCAACGTTGTAATATTTTTCTATATTCTGCATTATTTGTTTTTTTTCATTTGGTAAAATAACTGAGCAACTTTTCTTTCCTCTTTCCTGCATCACACTGTAGTAATCCTTTGGAAAATTTGAGAAGATATATTTTTTCTTCTTTGTTGATTTTTCAATAAATTCAGCTAACTCTTTAATACAAGGATATGAAAAAATATCTGTAATTGTAATAAGATTAGGAAATAAATTTTTTAACTCAGCATTAAGCTGACATATTAGTATTGAGTTTCCACCCAATTCAAAAAAATTATCACATATTCCAATTTTGTCTTTATTAAGTACTTTTCTACAAACATCGCTAATTATCTTTTCAATATTTGATGATGGTTCTACATACTGAACATCCATTAATGGCCTTCTTGTATCTGGCAACGGCAAAGCATTACGATCTATTTTTCCATTCGGTGTTAATGGTATTTCATCTACCTGTATATATATTCCTGGTATCATGTACTCTGGAAGATTTTCTTTTAAATATTGATTAATCTCTGAAACAAGTAAAGTTTCGTTTGATGTATAATATGCTACTAAAACTTTATCTCCATTTTCTACTTCCTTTACTGCAACAGCACAATTTTTTACTTTATTGAATTTTATAAATAAATTTTCAATTTCACCTAATTCAATTCGAAATCCTCTAACTTTAACTTGCGAATCTATTCTACCTAACAATTTAAGTTCCCCATTATTTAACCACTGAGCTACATCACCTGTTCTATAGAGTCTATCTCCCTCTATTAGTGGATGCCTGATAAAACGCTGATTCGTCAAATCATCTCTATACAAGTATCCTCTAGCCACACCGTCTCCACCTATACAAAGTTCTCCTGGTTGCCCTGGACCTACTATTTTATTTTCATCGTCCAGTATATAGATACGCGTATTAGAAATTGGATATCCAATTGTAATATGATCTGTATCTGTCAAGTCTTTAACTGTTGACCATACTGTTGTCTCAGTTGGACCATACATGTTATAAATTCTAGCTTTTGTTATGTGTTTCAAATCTTCAAGTAAAGGTTCTGGAAATGTTTCTCCGCCCAACATGATATCTGATAAGTTCCTAATATAAGGAATGTTATCTTTATCTTTTAGTAATAACTTCATGGTAGATGGTGTAGTTTGTAACATATCCATATGCTTTTCTTTCATATATTTTTGAAAATCCATTGGTTCTGCTATCACAACCTCCATTCCAACAGTTAACGGGAGAAGACTTTCTAAAACAAATATGTCAAAAGATATTGTGGTTAATGAAACAATCTTTTTTTCTGGAATAAAGGAAATTAACTTTTTCATTCCTAATATGAAATTATGTACTGATTTATGTTCTAACATAACACCTTTGGGCTTACCTGTTGATCCAGAAGTGTATATAACATATGCCAAATCTTTTGACTTATTAAGGTCCGTTAAATTTGATTTATCATATTCTTGAACATCTTGCTCCATTATTACGCAATTTCCATCAAATTCCAAAAGAGTACTCAACTCCTTTTGTGTCACTAAAATCTCAGTTTCACTATCATCTAACATATACCGAATGCGCTCTTTAGGAAATTTAGGATCTAAGGGCAAATAACAACCACCCGCTTTTAAAATTCCTAACATACCAATAAACATATAAACTGACCTAGTACACATTAAACCTACTATGGAATCTGGCTTAACACCAAATTCTCGTAACTTTCGTGCAATTTGATTTGATTTTTCATTCAATTCATTATATGTTATATATTCTTCCATACAACGAAGAGCTATTTTATCTTGATACTTTTCTACCACTTCTTCAAATAAACTATGAATTGTACGTTCCTCGTCATATATTAATGTTGTCTCATTCCATTTATCCATTACAGATTCTTTTACCAGATATGTCTCCAAAAGTCTCCCCCCCTGCCGAAAAAATAAACCTCATTCCAACTTTATTTATTTGAAATACAATCTCTTACATATTCCGTTAATTGTCTAATTGTATTATTATTCGTAAAATCCAATTTTTCATCATCAAAAACTATATCGTACTTGTCCTCGAGAAGTACAGTTACATTAATGTATGTAACTGAACTTATTCCATATTCCGAAAGATCCACATCATCTTCTAACTCTGGGGTTTGTTCAGGATAATCTTTCTTTAAAACTTCCAAAACGACTTCTCTAATTTCTGATATTAGTTCCACAAATTTTTTCCTCCTGGCTCATCAGTATTTTTCTACTCAAATTCCATTCAATTTCCATACATATCTGTAATTCTTCCATTACAATTTGTATAATGTCTTTACGAATGCTTCCCAAATAGTACATTTTCAGTAATATTAAATAAATTTGATTCCAAGTATCAAGTGATTTAATAAAGTCATTACACCAATCTCTAATTCTTAGATCTTTTAGTTCATAGAAGAAACTCTCTAACACCCTTGCAACTATAAAACGATTCTGATAACAACGACTTGCTAGGTTAGTGACACTACATAATTCTACTCGCGATGACTCATATAGTTCCTCAAAAGCAGTTACGCTACCTATAAAGGTAATAAATTCCCCATAAATTTGTTGCATTCTTTCTTCAGGTTCATTCATAATTGACTGACAAAAACCATATGGATCTATTTCTGAAATACTATATTTTTTTTCAAAAACATAGGAATTAATGTACCCTTGTCTAAAGTTATCAATTAAAAGTTCCCGATAACCTGGTTGATGAAATGGTTCATAACAGTCGATAACACCTTTATCATAATCAATTTTTAGAGGTATTATATAATGTTTCATATGTCCCAATTTAAAAGCAGGATTCCAAGGACAATAGTAAGCATCGATACACAATACTACCTCTTTATTTTGATATAACTGTCCCTCGATTTCCTTAAATGCATAAATAAAATCATCATTATTGTGAATGATATTAACTCCTAAACATTGCAAAATCTCACTAGTTTGTGAGAATATCGACCTAATTTGAAATCCTTTAATATCATTTATGTATACTTTTCTATCAATTTTCCAGTTATAACAACTTAACAAAGCAGCAGGAAATTGAAATTTCTTACTTATTACTTGACATGCTCTGCTTATACAATCCATTTTATCTTCAAGCGGTGCATCGATATTCTCAATCCTTGCTACTTTCATATTGATACCTCCATTAATTTGAAACATTAACAGCACCCATGCTATTCCTTTCAATATTAGCCAATTTAGCTGCAATAGTTTCCTCTTCATCTGCTATTTGTAAAATTAGATTTAATATATTTTGTTTTATATCTTTAGAATTACCTCTAAGTGATTGTTTCACTAAAACATAATTCAATCTTTTCCACAATATCGCAATCCCTTCCAGCTCTAGAGCACAATTTGATAATTCAATATTTTTTTCTCTTTCAGCTAGATACCGAAGTGTCTGTGCAAAATTCATTCTTTGTCCCCGTATATTTTTAAGTTCAATCATTAATGTGCAAGAATCAAAAGGCATATTTTCACTACATTCCACCGAAAGGTCAAATATTTCATCCATATCATTAGCAAAATGTCGTATTCGATCAAATGCTGTCCCATTCTTTTTTAATAAATTATACAAGGCAATATCTAATATACATTGTAACGACGGCTGTTGCTTTGGTACTTCATGTAATTCAAATATATCACATTGTCTTACCTTACCTATAATTATTTCAAAAGGTAATATTTCTTCTTTGCTACTAAAGTACGGATCAATACACGTAAAATAATTCTTTTCTTCATCTACAGAAAGAATTAAAATCACGTGATTATAGTGTATCTTTCCAAAATTAGCTGCCCATTCAAGCCAAAAAGAGTCAATATGACAAGCAACTGGCATTCCTATTTTAACTTGATTATTAACTAACTTTACTATGTCCTGAATTGATTCAATTTTTTTTTTATTGTCTTAATACCATGAAATTGTTCTAGGAACAATAAGAAATTTTTATCGTCTCTTTGAATTAATCTCGAACCAATACTATCCTTATTGCATTCTGTATCATAGTCAAATCTCCATGTACCTGCAAACATAAGTTTATAATCACAACTCAAGTATCTACATAGACTAACAATAACCGATTGATAACATTCCAAATCGTTGTCATATATCGGTAGAACTTCCACTTTCATCTCATTCTCCTTCTTGAAGTTTATTGAGCTTATGAAAACTGCATCAATGTCGCCAATGTAGTGATAATTAATAGTATAATTCCTACCACTCTTCCCATTGTCATATTTTCTTCATCGTACTCTACCCTAATTTGAAAAAGTGCCATCACTTTTTGCTGTATTTTGTAAAAATAGATTGGCTTAATTATCAATAGTAAAGCTAGACATAAAAGTAAAATTACCGAAATTACCAAAATTACATTTTCCATATGAATCATTTCTCCTTTATAATATTATATTGTTGATACCATTTCTTTCATAAAACTAATTTCTTCGTTTAATAGTGAGACATATCGATTCGATGCTTTGTCAAAATATTCAATATCGTATGTAACTGAGAATCGAAAATAAGCATTTGAAATACTGATCCATTTATGATAATACTTTTGAAATACTTTTGCATAAAAAAAATAATTTTGATTATCATCTTGTAAATATGTAAATATATTTCCTAAAAATTTCCTTGTTTGTGCGGGTCCATCAAATGCTAACCATTGTAATCGATAGTGCTTAACAATGTCTTCAATTTCGTCTCTACTCATACGATTGAAAACTGCTGCTTTATCTTCCATATTTTCAAATACCCGATTATTAATTTCTTCATCTATCTCAAGTCCCATAAATTTTAAGAGATTACAAATATTTTATCTAACATTTATTTGGTTTTCACCAATTCCACCTGTAAATACTACTATATCTATTCCACCCATTGAAACTGCATATCTAGCTATAAATTGAGCTATTGTTTTTTGGAATAAATCAATAGCTATTCTTGCTCTTGGGTGATTTTCTTCATATGAAGCAAGTTCTATTTGTCTGAAATCTGGATCTAACCCTGTTAT
>NZ_CBDLAM010000055.1:20848-21811 GCF_965301125.1 Anaerosporobacter sp.
CTATTATTCTCTATCAATTCTAATAGTAGCGTTTTTAAATTATCCTTTGCAATCTGATTTAAATTAATAGCAATATCTTGTTCCTTTTCGAATACCACCATTTTATCTTTATCCTTACTAGCCAAAACCGCTTGAAAAATCATATCAATATCAATCCATTCACTAATACACTCTGGTGGATAATAAGGAACATAGGAATCAGAAACCAACGCCATCCCCTCCTTGACACCGTGTAAAATCAAAGCATGTGCTCCATTCTGATTACTTTCATTTCCCTTAGGGTAAAATGGTAAAATATCGGACTTGACATTTAATATAATTGGATATTGTTTATTAAGCAATTCCATAGCCTTTTTTTCAAAATCACTTAGTCCATTAAATGTAATTACTTTCATTCGAAAACCCAATTTACTTATTGCATTATTACTAAAGTATGGAATATGAATTGAAATATCGTCTTCAAAATTACACTTCATAACAAGAAAAACAAATTCCTCCGGAATTTTGGTTCCATAATACTCCATCATATTACTAATAGCTTGATAATTACATGTCAATCCAAGCTTAATTGGAAATGAAATCTCCATATTATTTAATCTCCTTGCCTCTAACTCAATTCATTATTTTTCCATCTTCAAATTTAATAACACGATCGGTTATATCCAAAAAACTTTTTCTATGAGTAATCGAAATAAATGTTTTATCTTTACTTATTTTGTTAATATTATCACATATATGTTTTTCTATGTCAACATCCAGTGCTGATGTCGCCTCATCAAAAATAATAATTTTAATATTCTTTCGAAGTAATGCTCTAGCAATACTGATAAGTTGCTTCTGTCCACCTGATAAATTACCACCATTTTCTTGTACAATAAAATTATATCCATCTGGTAATGTATTTATAAATTTATCCAACTGGATGCTTTCTGAAATTTCCTTAACTTCTTCGTCTGTAATATC
>NZ_CBDLAM010000056.1:0-389 GCF_965301125.1 Anaerosporobacter sp.
TAACAGAAGAAGAACTTTTGCAAGAGGATTTTTCAAGTGAGAATCTAAATGATATAACAAATAAAATTGCTAGCAGTCTTATAGAATTATGGCATAATACAGAATTTGATTATGCTTTTTGTGACAGTGAGGCTGATATTGAATATCAACTATTTGAAATAGAACAAAGTGACAAGCCAATATATTCAATGTTGATATTAAAAAACAACTTGAATCAGCCAACTATTCATTTTAGTTCATGGAGCATAGATGGAATCACACCAAGAGAATAATTTAAAAAATGTATTATAAATTTACTTGTTATGATTGAAATATTAATTAACTTTAGCAGATAGAAAGGAAAGTTGTAAGGATATATTAAACAAGTTTTAACGTGTTGAAATTAATTA
>NZ_CBDLAM010000056.1:399-12504 GCF_965301125.1 Anaerosporobacter sp.
ATTCTAAAGAGTATTATGAAAGTATTACTAATTTTATAGATTTATAGTAGATAAGAAAAAGTGAATTTGGAGGAAATGAATACCTAATCCATGAATGTGGAGAAAACGTAAGAGATAATTCCAACAGTCCCCACCCTTTAAGGGGTAATAGACAGCTAATGCAAATAATGATATAATAAGACGGAATTTTTTATATAAGAGGAAGTACATGAAACTTATATTAAGTGATAAAGCAATAAATATATCCCTTAAGGATAGTGACAATAGTATAAAATACATAGACTTGTCATCATTAAAAATTGCAAATTGTGTTGGGTGTTTTGGGTGTTGGGTAAAAACACCAGGCAAATGTGTTATTCGTGACGATGCTGTAGATGTGTATCCTTATATCGCAAAAAGCGATACATTGCTTTATATCACCCGAATTAAATATGGTAGTTATGATACGATAATGAAAACTATGATTGAACGTTCAATCCCTGTTCAGCAAGCATTTATACGCTTAGTAAATGGTGAAGCACATCATGTTCAGCGTAATGTAGCCCTTAAAAAAGCAACGATTATTGCATATGGAAATATACCGACTGAAGAAAAAGAGATTTTTAAGCGACTTGTACAGCGCAACGCATATAATATGCACTTTGAAAGTTATGAAGTTATTTTTGTAACTGAAGAAGAGCTAGAACAAACAGTAAGAAAAGAGGTATCGGAATGGGAAAAGTAATGATAGTAAATGGTAGCCCAAGAGCTGTTAAATCAAACTCCAAGGGTTATGCCGATATATTCTTAAAAAACTGTAAATTAGAAACTGAATATTTTAATATTACGAAAACAAATCATAATGAACTCTGTGCAAAGATGGAAGAGTTTTCAGATGTTTTATTTGTTTTTCCGCTTTACGTAGATGGTATACCAACGACACTTCTTAATTTCCTCAAAACACTTGAAGTAAATACACAAAAAAACAAACCTGTAGTGTCAGTTCTAATAAATTGTGGTTTTATCGAGTATAATCAAAATGATGTAGCAATTGAAATGATGAAACTATTTTGCAAGCAAAATAATTTTACTTTTGGATCTGTCCTAAGAATAGGTAGTGGTGAAGCAATCTTAAATACACCATTTAAAATACTCGTAACAAAAAAAATTAAAAGATTATCTTCTTCCATTTATAAGAGGAAATATGAATCACTACAAACAACTATGCTTCTTTCTAAAAAAGTATTTATCAAAGCATCTACAAACTATTGGATAAATTATGGAAAGAAAAATGGTATCACTAAAGAACAAATGGAAACAATGGAAATTGAATAAGGATAAGATGAAGATAATGCTAAGAGGGTATATCCAAAGCGGATATGCCCTCTATTTTTGGTGTGCCAGCATGGCGCAAGCTAAGTTGTATTCTTAAATTTTCAAATTATGAATGTCAACAGGAAAACATACACATAACTAAACTATAGCATCCCAATCCATAGATTGACAGAATAGAGGATTTCAATTATGACATTTTATGAAGAATTACAACTTAACCAAGCTGGGTCAAAGAAAATTATCAAAAATTCGAAAAACGGCAGAGAAAAAATCTACCACATTGTCATTTATTTATTTAAAATCATTTTGTCATTGGCCTTTTGTATAGCTTTTGTGCTAGGATTTATCATACTTTTTGGAAATAACAATAGTAATGTAGGTGTGGTTACTTTACTATGCATTTTGGTATTTCGTAATGTGGATTTAGAAATTCATATACATCAAGCCATGGTTTCACTAGTAGCTATGTTTCTTGTTTTTGCCCTTGGTTCACACTTTGCTCATTATAATAATCTTTTTATATCGACTTTTATTCATTTACTATCTATTGGTACATTAATGATTTTAGGCTGTCATAATATCAAGATGTCCAATCACTCAACTTTGGTTTTAAGCTATTTACTCCTATATGGCTATGATGTGTCTGGCACTGCCTATATGAAAAGATTAGTAGGGTTAGCTTTGGGGGCCTTACTTGTTTGTATCGTATACTATCATAAACACCATAAAAAAGTTTATGAAGCGAAAATTAAGGATTTAATCCAAGCATTTGATCTGCATTCTGCTAGGACCCAATGGCAACTCTTAATTACCTTAAGTGTGTCTTCTGCATTATTACTAGCAGAATGTTTTCACTTTCTAAGAATAGTGTGGGTAGGGATTGCTGCGATGTCTGTACTCGTTCCTTATAGGAAGAATATAAAAGAACGCCTAAAACAAAGAATCTGTGGCAATATACTAGGCATTATTATATTCTTCGTTATATACAATTGTTTTCCTAGTTATTTATATAATAATATTGGTATCATTGGCGGAATTGGAGTAGGACTTTCTGCAACTTATGGTTGGCAAACAGTATTTAATTCCTTTGGGGCACTTGCTATCGGCACTAATCTATTCGGCTTTCCAGAGGCTATGTTCTTTCGTTTAGTAGACACTGTATTCGGAGTAATCTATGGCTTCGTTTTTGAAGTGCTTTTTTATCTGTATATTAGAAAAAATGGTAAATTCTTTTCAGAAGATTAATATTCAAGAAGTTGTAAGTGTGCAATAACAGGGTAAATCTTGGCTACTTTTTTATTTCTTTAAATTTATTATTACTGACTTGATGTATTTATACGAAGGGTAATTGGTTTTTATTGGTGTTTATCTGTTTACTATTTGCATTTTCTGTTATCTTTTTACCCTTCTTATTAGGTCATATACAAGTTCCAGAGTCTTTAAATCATCACAAGGCATTACTTCGCGCAGGTATTTGCTTGATTATTTGTGGAGTTTATAGTTATTTTTATCACTCTGGGCATAGTTCTTGCTAAAAAATCACATATCAAATTGTCAGGTAAGCTATAGTAAGCTCC
This sequence comes from Anaerosporobacter sp., assembly GCF_965301125.1. Lineage (NCBI taxonomy): Bacteria > Bacillati > Bacillota > Clostridia > Lachnospirales > Lachnospiraceae > Anaerosporobacter > Anaerosporobacter sp. Next base: position 3,291 of record NZ_CBDLAM010000056.1, read on the forward strand.
TAAATATATATAAGAGAAGATTAAAGTACCAGATAGACAGTGAGAGAATTCGTCAAGGTAGTATTGATTAGATAGTAAGAAAATAAAAGGATGCAGGCAGTTCTAGATTTAGAGTATATTTACTTTCTTTACTTTAATATGCTACTATGATATTATAGTAAAGAAAAAAGTTGCGTGTATTAAATTAGGAGGAGAATCTATGAAAAATAAAATAGCAATTACACTCATATTAGTTTTAGTCATGAGTTTAGCATTGGTAGGATGTAGTAAGGATTCAAAGGAAACAAGCAGTGATGGTGATAATATTGTATATGCAGTAGAAGCTGGTTCTGCTGGTGAAGCAGCAGCAAAAGAAAAAGGATATCAATATAATTCCGTTGCATCCCAAGCAGATGCATTAATGGAAGTAGCTTCAGGAACTTCCGATGCAGCCATCATTGATTTGTTAATGGCTGGAGCCATGATAGGAGAAGGTACAAGTTATCCAGATATGATACATACTGAAGAATTAACAACAGAAGAATATGGTGTTGGTTGCCGTAAGGGATCAGATCTTGCATCTTATATCAATCAAGTATTAGCAGACACTTATGCAGATGGTTCAATGGAAGAGATTGCTAAGAAATACGGTGTTCAAGAATCTCTTGTTGAGCAAAAGGCAACAGAATATACAGCAACGGAAGATAGTGATGTATCTTATATTCAAGGAAAAGGTACATTAATCGTTGGTATTACGGATTTTAAACCAATGGATTATAAAGATGGTTCTGATGAATGGATTGGTTTTGATGCAGATATGGCTCGTATCGTAGCAGAAAAATTAGGTGTAGAAGTACAATTTATTGAAATTGATTGGGATAACAAAATTATGGAGTTAGATTCAAAGAACATTGATGTTGTATGGAATGGTATGACATTAACCAATGAAGTGGTAGAGGCTATGGAATGTAGCAATGCCTATTGCAACAATGCACAAGTCGTTGTTGTTAAGGGTAAATAATAACTACGTCTTTTATTGGATTGAAACAAAGGAGAAATTGTTATGTTTTATACTGTGACGCAAGCATTGCTTGACGGTTTATTGACCACATTTCAGATTTTTATACTGACTCTTTTATTTGCTCTTCCATTGGGGCTTATCCTTGCGTTTGCGTCAATGAGTAAATGGAGATTATTACGTAGTGCAATACAAGTCATCGTCTGGGTGATTCGTGGTACACCGTTAATGCTACAATTAATTATTATCTTTTATGGACCAGGGTTATGGTTAAAACATAATATATGGAGTGGTGATGAAACTGGACGAATGATGGCTACTGTGGTGGCATTTACTATAAATTATGCGTGCTATTTTTCGGTTATCTTTCGCGGTGGTATCAAAAGTGTTCCAGCAGGACAACGAGAGGCTGGGCAAGTACTTGGTATGACAAAAAGCCAAATCTTTTTTAAGATTACCTTATTGCAAATGGTAAAACATGTTGTTCCACCTATGTCCAATGAGATTATTACTCTTGTAAAGGATACTTCGCTGGCACGAATTATTGCTGCATATGAACTTACATTTGCAGGATATTCCTTTATGAAATCAGCAGGACTTACTTGGCCACTATTTTATACAGGAGTTTATTACTTACTATTTATAGGTATTCTTACGTTATTATTTAATTACATTGAGCGAAAACTAGATTATTTCAGATAAGGAGGACGAATATGGCGGTTTTAGAGGTAAATGGCATACAGAAAGATTTTGGTAGTACACAGGTCTTAAAAAATGTTAGCTTTACGCTAGAAGAAGGAAATGCATTAGCCATTATTGGTTCTTCTGGTTCTGGTAAGACTACGTTATTAAGGTGTCTGAATTTTTTAGAGTCACCAAGTAAAGGAAGCATTGAAGTAAAAGGAGAGACCTTATTTGATGCTAGTTGGCAGGCTTCACAAAAAGAGAAGAATTTGAGGATGAAGCGACTTCATTTTGGTATGGTATTTCAATCCTTTCATCTATTTCCACAATATACGGCACTTGAGAATGTTACTTTAGCAGAACGGTTGTTAGCAAAAGAAAGATCAGATTTTAAGCAGCATAAAAGAGATATTTATGAGGAAATTGATGAACACGGCAAAGCTTTATTGGAGAAGATGGGATTAGCGGATCGTATATCCCATTATCCACACCAACTCTCTGGCGGACAGCAACAGAGAGTTGCAATCGCTAGAGCATTGGCATTAAAGCCTGACATTCTTTGTTTTGATGAACCAACTTCAGCCTTAGATCCAGAGCTTACAGGTGAAGTGTTAAAGGTGATAAGAGGGTTAGCTGCACAAAAGACGACGATGATTATCGTAACCCATGAGATGGCATTTGCGAGAGACGTTGCTGATCAAATTATATTTATGGATGATGGTATGATCGTGGAGCAGGGAGAGGCAAAACAAGTCATTGATAGTCCGAGAGAAGAAAGAACTAAACAATTTTTAACGAGATATATGGAGGGATAAGAAGCTTCTTCCTTTTATACAACTAGCTCACAGTAAGTGAATAGATAAACGAGAAACTTAATAATTATATTTATTAAAAAAACAAATGAGCCTACATTTTATGTAGGCTTATTTGTTTTTTTATGAATTGATATTATTATCGATATAAATCTTTCAGTGTTTGGTTGTGAAATTGATATTCTGTGTTCATTGGGAGATCAACTTCTGGGATATGACCATCATCATAATTGTCTTCCATAGGAATATTTCCAAACTCATTACTATGAATGGATCTAGATGATTTCGTAGGAACTGCTTTAGGATTTCTTGGGTCTGACATAATAAATCTCCTTTCTGTTACTTTAATAGTATTACAATTTGTGCTGTTAATATATTAGTTTTCGTATGGTAAACCATAAACAAAATGCTATATTTACAAATAAATATTGATATTATTTTTACTTATTTTGAATAAGATATATGGAAGGGAAGTTGAAAATTATTTTTATATAAAACGATAGAAGTCCTTAACCACGTAATAAGAACTCTTCCAGTTTAGTCTGTAAATTTCCTTTGTCTTTGTTAAAGATTCCGATGTGATTAATATCACAACTTCTGTCTTGGAACATAGGATATAGAAACCCAAATTCAGGATCTCCAGGCTCATAGTCCCCAATCAGCGGGCATATGGCACATATTAGATATTCAAACACCTCCTCTGATTCTCCTAGGCGTTCTTTATCGGTTGCTTTTACAGGAATATCATATCGATCGTGAAATACCAAGATTGCATAGTCATTCTTAGTTTGATATTTTTCTGCAATAATTTCGTAGAAAGTATCAAGTAGTGCATCATTTTTGAGTCCACAGGATCTCATTGCATGAAGAAGCTTCCACATGCTTGCGTTTCCCTTATCATTATTTGTGAATGGATATTCCTTCAGATTCTCATTGGTATTGGCAAATGGTATGGTTTTGGCAATGTTTAGATTATATTGTTTGTCTTTTTGGGTTAGTTTTAGAAAGTTTGTATTAAATGTTCCATCAATGTAGCCATCGGAATCGATATAGCTTCCTGCAATCCTTGTAAAAGATGTTCGGCTTATTGTCATTCTTCTAGTAAGTTCCAGCATATCTTCTCTGTTTATCATAATTGTCCTCCTAATTTATAAAGTCAAGTGACTTTCCCTTTTGGCAAACTTGCTTTTGTCCCTATTATAAGGCTATCTTTTTCAATCCATATTACTCCTTTCGAGATTATTATAATGCATTAACAGATAAAAGGACACTATACATATATTTTATAATCCTCATCATTACAGTCTTACCAGTTCTAATTAAGTCAAACTTGCCATGTTAATTGATGTAAATAATGCTATAATTAACTACATAATTTCTTCCATAAAGGGAAGCAAAGGATGAGGGGTGAACATATGGTGCAAATAATACCAGTAAAAAATGAAGAAGATTATCAGTTACTACTTTCTGTGGAGAGTTTAATCTGTAAAGAGACGCCAGAGCGTTGGCACCAGCATTTTGGTGGAATTGGTGTAGATCGATATTTTTTTGGAGACAATAATGATGAGATTTTCGAATATGGAAAGCTGATTTATCTAGGGAATCATACAATCGGGTACGCTCTCGTTTATTTAGAAGAGGGAGAATATAATGTATCTCTTTTATCAGAATGGAAGGAAAAGATAGCAGAAATTATACCACTGATTGAGAAAATGTTACATAAGGGTCAAAGCATAAGTACAGTATGCAATGATAATTTAGTTAAGGAACAGTTAATTGCATTAGGATATGTTAGTCAGGGGGAGGTAACGTATTCAGCGGTAATCGATTTAGATCGTTATATTCCAGAAGTAGTACTTTCAAGAAGGGCAATTCAGTATGGGCTTGGTATATTAAAAGAGCGAGGATTAAAATACGTATATGTTGACACATCAGCAGATAATGAAAAAGCCATTGGATTATATCGTAGTGTAGGTTTTATAAAGTGCATAGATGTAATTGCATATAACAAAGAGATATTTACACCGAATCAGTAGAATTATGAGCGGATATACTTTATAATAGATAAAAAAACAGTAGGAGGAACAACTTGAAAAAAGGTATTAATTTAAATGATTCCATTCATGGATTAATTTCATTAACGGAATATGAAAAAAGAATTGTTTCAACAATTGGTTTTAATCGTCTCCATGATGTATATCAAAATTCTACAGTTTATCTTACATTTCCAACGAATCGAACCAAACGATTTGAACACTCCATTGGTACGATGAAACTTTGTTCTGATATGTTCTTTCAATCATTGCTGAATACAACCAATTCAACGCTCAGTGAATTTTTTGAAATCTTTGAAAGAGAATATGTAGAGATTATAGATAGATTAAAACAGCAGACAGAAGTTTGCGAAGAAAAATTAGGTGGTAAACTGCCGGAGGCATTACCGCAAATTGAGCTGGATAAAGTGAGACATTCCCTTATACCAAACAATATACCAGATCAGTATAAAGACATGTATCTTATCCTAATTCAAGCCATTCGGGCAGCAGCATTATTACATGATATTGGACACCCTCCATTTAGCCATATTGTGGAGTACGCTTTGAAAGATGTTTATCTGGAGTATAAGGACAAAGAAGTGAGTGAAGATCAAAATGCAAAAGAATTCATTGATATCATGTCTAAATATTTTGAGGGTGATAAGAAATTACACGAACAAATGGGTGACGAGATTAGCGAAGGTATTCTTAGCAAAATTATTGATCCGATTTCAGAAGATAATGGGCAATACTTTGAAAATTTATTTGATCTACTTGTGTTAGAAAGCGTTAAAAGAATTTTTGAAGATGATGGAGCATTTCAGTATCTTCATCGAATTATTGATTCTAGTTTAGACGGGGATCGCTTGGATTACGTAACGAGAGACGTTATTAGTGCGGGAATCGATGCCGGCAAGATAGAATATAGTAGAATTATCAATGATATGCAAATGTTCATCGAAAATGGAGAGATTTATTTCTGTGTTCCAATCAAAGCAGTAAGTTCCGTGGAGGATTTCATTAGCCGCAGATATAATAGTTATAAAACGATTATCTATCATCATAAAGTAATCAAAACAGATTATATTCTAGAAGGTATTGTAAAAGATCTGGTGAAAAAATATTTGAATGAAAAAGTATCGGAAACACAGCGTGACAGTGAAGTGCTGATTCCATTTGATATCTCAGGATTATGGTTTCCACTGGGGGATAAGAAATCAGCGATTAAAGCAAATGCACTTTCTCAATGGAATGACTCCTGGTTAATGACTGTATTAAGACAGATTTATTACACAGAATATTATCATAACGATAAGATAGAAGAAGACTCTGGGGATTATGTGTTACAACAACGTCTTGCAGAATTGCTACGTAATAGTAAACGGTATCATTCTCTAATCAAGCGGAGTGAGAATTTTAAGATTATTGATGATGCTGTGAAAGTAGAGTTAATGAAGAAAAAAGATGAGATTGAAGCATTTCTAAGGAAAGAAATGGAGCAGTCTCGCGAGGAAAGATCCACGGAGCTGATTCATCAAATGTTAGAGAATATGATGAAAAATTCTTCAGGATTTATTTTATCTTTTATTTCTCGATATAGTAAAGAAATGAAAATAGAATCCTTTGAACAGATGGTCAGTGAAATCGTCAAAGAGGAAACAAATCATATTATTACCAATCTTAAGACTTATGATACGGTTACTTTATTTAAACGGATTTCGATTGGATTAGATTCCCCAATTTATTTATATAGCCATAAGGGAACAATCAGTACCTTAAAGGATATAAGCGGAATAGCTGACATTTTACAGCTTGATTCCGATTACCTGCCTGTCTTCTATATTTATATTTTAGCAAAAGACGGGAATGGGGCTTTGAAAGAGAAAAGAGAAGAATTGTTAGGTTGTATCGGTCAACGGATTGGTGTTGAGATTTTGAAAAGATTTCAGATATAGCATAGAAAAAACGGATTGTTAGAATCAAAAGTAGAATTGTTGACAAATCAACAAAATTGTGTTAAATTGCAATTGTTGATTTGTCAACAATTTTTATTATATTGAGAGGAAAGAATATGAAAAAACAATTTGTGTTAGCAAATATCATTATGCTGGCTCTTATATTAACTTTTGATGTTTGCTATATGGTTACCAGTGGATTATCTTTTAAAGCTGTTGCTAGCATTATGTTTGTGGTAACAGGGCTTATCAATCTTATGTACTGTTTTAAGAATAAAACGAATTTAAAATTTCCGATATGGATGATAGTTGCCTTAGCAGCAGCTATGCTTGGAGATATTTTACTCAATTATAATTTTTATCTAGGTACAGCAGTCTTTGCGGTAGCACACATTTTTTACTTTATATCTTACTGTATGTTTGAAAAAATGAATCGTAGAGATTGGTTATGTGGTATGAGCATTTCGGTAATTGCATTGTCTTCTATGTTATTGATTCCGTTTTTGGATTTTGGTGGGACTTTAATGCAAGGTGTATGTTGTGCTTATGCTATAATCATCTCATTTATGCTTGGTAAGGCAATTTCAAACCTATTGAAAGAGAATAGCATTACTAACATAATAATTGTAGTAGGAAGTATACTATTCTTTATTTCGGATCTGATGCTGATGCTAAATAAATTCGGTGGTATTTCAGTGGCTTCTTATCTATGTCTTGGAACATATTATCCTGCACAGTTTTTACTAGCATTTTCGCTGATTTCCCATGCTTCAATCAATTCCTTAAGTGAAGAGGCGGGCGTGTGCTATGAATAATATAGAACTTATAGAACGATTCGAGTCATTTACAACCGCTGTCACGAAGGCATATAAGTGCATTCAAAAACTTAAGTTTGCTGAAGCTGAGCGTATGGGATTCAAGGCGAGCCATGTGATGTATATGTACTATCTTGGTAAAAACCCAGATGGACTTACGGCTAAGGAACTAAGTAAAGTGTGTATGGAAGATAAAGCTGCCGTATCAAGAACGATTGTTGACCTTACAGAAAAAGGATTTGTAAAACTTAACGAAACAGATTCTGAGCGTAAATACCGAACAAAAATTATGCTGACACCAGAAGGTAGCGAGAAAAATAAGCAGTTGAATGAAGCCATCGCTATGGCGGTAAGCAAGGCGTCGAGTGACTTAAATGAGGCTGATCGTGAAATTTTTTATCGTGTTTTCTTCGATATTACAGATAATCTTGAAACAATTTGTGATTCATACTTACAGGATAAATAAAATATATTGGCTCTTTTTCATTAAAGAACTCAAACTTCCAACTTGAAGATTTCAGTACAATGCTGATGTGTTCATCTATTTTGCAACAATTTTTAAAGTGCGAAGTTGAGTAGGGAATATATAGTTTATATTATAATTAGATAGGTTATATATGACTGATTTGGTGTAAAATAGATATAATAAAGAAAAAGGAGCGGTTATATGAGATATGTAATTGTAGCAGATGTCAGAGGAAAAGCTGGAGTGATGAATCGTGAACTTCGTCAAGAAGTGTATGAAAAATTCGGGGCGAAATCATCTACATTACCAGCGCATTTTACTATTAAAGCTCCGTTTGAATATAATGTTTCTATAGAAGATTTGAAGATAAAACTACGTGATTTTGCAAAGAGGGAGAAAGCAGAACCATATCAGATAAAAGGTTACAATCATTTTGATAGACGTGTTATCTATATGGATGTGATAATGTCGAAAGGAGCCAAAGCAGTACATGATCGGTTCATTGATCTACTAGAAAGTTTTCCATATATTCGATGTAATGCAAAAGACGGAAAAGATAAGAAGTTTCATATAACAGTAGCTTCTAAAAAATTAGATCCTATCTATGACCAGGTATGGGAATTTGTGCATCGGTATCCATGTGACTTTGAGTGCCGATTCGATAATATTACATTGTATCGATGGGAAGAAACAAAATGGGTTGTAGACGAAGTATTTGAATTAAGAATATGTAATTGTACTACTTCGTAAGTTTTTTAGAGAATTGGGGGCTGTTGCACTATCGTTAAGGTAGTGCAACAGCCCTATTTAATAAAAACTACTACATATCCAAGACTATCCTTCCGTCTTTTATCTCTACAACTCTATCAGCTTTTTTTGCAATTTCTCTATCGTGGGTTATTATCACAAATGTTGTCTTAAATCGTTCGTTGATCTGTCTCATTAAGTTATAGATATTTTCTGTAGACTCAGAATCAAGATTCCCTGTAGGTTCATCGGCCAATATGATTTTTGGAGTGTTCATTAAGGCTCTTGCTATGGCTGTTCTTTGTTGTTGGCCTCCAGACATATTCGTTGCAAGATTATGTTTAACCTTTTGAAGTCCTACAAGGTCTAGTAATTCATTAGCTCTTTCTAAGGCTTCTTTTGAAGGTTTTGAAAACTTAATATGATTAGGAATTAGAACATTCTCAAGTGCGGTAAACTCGGGAAGTAGATAGTGGAACTGAAATATGAAGCCTAGGGTATCATTCCTGAGTTCAGCTAGTTCATTTTTCTTCATATTATCAGTTCTCTTACCATTCATATATAATTCTCCGGTAGTTGGTTGATCAAGGGTTCCCATTATGTTTAGAAGAGTGCTTTTTCCACTGCCGGAAGATCCAATTATAGAATTGAAGCTACCTTCTTTAAATGAGAGATTTATATTATTTAATACTTTAGGTTTAA